>JADIMI010000018.1 GCA_017694845.1 Candidatus Cryptobacteroides intestinavium | reverse complement strand
GACGGACTTTACTTCAACAATGGTCTCGCTCTGTCCTCCGACACTCAGCTGCTCCCTGGATATCACCCTGTTGTTTCTGGAAAGGTAGAGTATCCAGCATTCCTCGTGCTGGAGTCCTCTCAACACAGATGAGAGCTCCCTGTATACGTCTGCCGGAGAGTGAATTATGTTTTTCCTGACATCCGGGACTTCGGAGCACAGGCGTTTGCCGAGCTCGAGAGCGGCCCCTATTGTCACGGCCTTCCCGGTGCCTATGCCATCAATCCGGCAAAGTTCACTGACAGACATTCTTGAAGCCGCCGTAAGACTGCCGCCGGCTGCACTGAGAAGGATCTGGGCCACTTCAAGCGCATTCCTGCCTTCAGTTCCTGTCCTCAGAAGAATGGCCAGCAGTTCAGCATTGCTCAACGCCGAGGCCCCTTTCCCCAGCATCTTTTCCCGTGGTCTCTCATCAGCGCACAGATCTTTAATCTTCATACTCTTTCCTCCTCCCCTTCCGCACGGGTCCGGCCATCACCGGAGCAAATATAGCGAAACTCGCCCATATACGGATGGAATGTGCTGTCTCTCTTTCATACGGCGGCAGAATCGAAATGGTCTGCGCCCATTTCTGAAAATTTCATTAACTTTGTAAGGATTAAGCCGACAGAAGATATGAAAGTCATCAACCTGGGGAAGGACAACAGTGTCCTCAACAACTTTATGGCGCAGCTGCGCGACAAGGATATCCAGAAGGACAGAATGCGTTTCCGCAAGAACCTCGAGAGGATCGGGGAAATCTTTGCCTATGAGATAAGCAGGACCCTGGACTATTCGGTCAAGGAGGTGGTCACTCCTCTCGGCATAGCGGAAGTCCCTACCCTGGACACCCCGATAGTCGCCGCCACTATTCTGCGCGCAGGACTACCCCTCCACCAGGGAATACTTAATTTTCTGGAGAATTCACAGAGCGCATTCGTGGCCGCCTACAGGAAATATGACCGCGGAGACAGTTTCCACATCAACATAGAGTATTCAAACTCACCGGATCTGACAGGGAAGATACTCATTCTGGCCGACACTATGCTCGCTACCGGAGCATCCCTCGAGATTGCATACAACAGGCTTTGCGAAAACGGCACTCCTGCCTATACCCACATAGTCTGCCCGCTGTCCAGCTCCGATGCTGTAGAACACCTGATGAAGACAATGGGTAACAACATCACACTGTGGGTTGCGGCAATCGATGAGGAACTTACCAGCCGGTCATACATAGTTCCCGGGCTCGGGGATGCCGGCGATCTCGCATACGGAGACAAGGTCTGACATATTTACAGCTCCTTGCGCAGACGTGCCTTCGGGATATTGAGCTGGTCGCGATACTTGGCAATGGTACGGCGCGCTACTTTATAGCCACGTTTCGTCATCTCCGCCACAAGCTGGTCATCCGTGAGAGGATTCCTCTTGTCTTCCGCGTCCACACACTCCTGCAGAGCCTTCTTGAGCTCTCTTGTAGACACCTCTTCCCCATCCTGGTTCTCCAGTCCTTCGGAGAAGAAATATTTGAGAGGGTATATACCGAAATGCGTCTCGATATATTTGCTGTTCACGACACGTGAAATAGTCGATATATCAAAGCCTGTCTTTTCAGCTATATCCTTAAGCACCATTGGTTTGAGATGGGTCTCATCCCCATCCATGAAATAGTCGTGCTGATAGTCGATTATAGCCTGCATCGTGCTCTGGAGTGTATTGTGCCTCTGCTTTATCGCCTCTACGAACCATTTTGCCGAATCCAGCTTCTTCTTGACGAATACTGCCGCCTCCTTCTTCTCCCGTTCGGACGAATTGGCCGCCTCCATCAGTATGTCGGCATATTTCCTGTTGACCCTCAGCTCCGGAACGGAGAAACGCGGCATCGTGAGTTTCAGCTTGCCGTTCTCCATCGTCAGCACAAAATCAGGGACTATCTGCTGCGCCTGGTCGTCATATGAGTCATCGATCTGTCCGCCCGGAGATGGGTTCAGCTTCAGTATCTTTGACATAGCCGACTTGAGTTCAGCCTCGGAGATCCCCATCCTGGTCATTATCTTCTGAAAATGCTTGCTGGTGAACTCCGGGAAATAATCCTTCAGTATCCGGGTCGCATTGATGACATCCGGAGTCTGCTTCATATTGCGGATCTGGATGAGAAGACATTCCTGCAGGTTTCTGGCCCCCACTCCCGGAGGGTCGAACTCCTGTATAAGCTTCAGCATATCCAGCACTTCCTTCTCGTCCGTCTCGATCCCGGCCCTGAAAGCCAGGTCATCCACAAGACTGTCTATATTCCTGCGGAGATACCCGTCATCATCCAGGCTTCCTATAATGAAGGCGGCCACCTTGTACTGATGGTCAGACAGGTTCCTGAATCCCAGCTGGTCCATCAGACTCTGCGAAAAGCTCTCCTTGACCGAGAAAGTATTGTACTGGGGGCGCTCGTCCTTGCCGTAGTTGTTGACCCGGAGCTTATAGCTCGGGATGGAGTCGTCCTCCTTGTAATCCGAAAGCGACACCTCCCTTGGCTCGTTCTCATCATCCTCATCCCTCTCCTTGGCCACATCCTCATCAAGCACAGGGTTCTCCTCCAGCTCCTTCCTGATACGCTGCTCGAGTTCCTGGGCCGGAAGCTCGATGAGCTTGATGGTCTGGATCTGCAGAGGAGACAGTTTCTGCGTCTGCTTCAGTTCTAGTCCTTGTTTGAGCATATCCCCCATAAACGTCCTCCTAAAGCTTTACTGCCTCCGTATCAAGAGGACGGAGGACCTTTACGGTATCTACGCTGAAAGCATTCTCCTTGTCAATGACAGGATAGTTGATGTTCTCCTTCACAATGAAGGCGGCAGGGAAATCAGATTTGATCTCCATAAGCAGCTGCATCGCCTCCGACCTGGTCCTGAAATCCCCGACAGTCACCTTGAAATACGGATTGACATAGCTTCTGTATGCCGCCACACCGTGATGCCTGGATTCGAATTTTCTGAGAGTCTCCTCCGAATCCGTCCTTGCCGACTGGCGGTTGTCGAAGAATATCCTCACCCTGTATCCCTGTATCGTCCTGGAAGAGTTGTCTATGAAATGCCTGTTCATTGCCGTCGATATAGCCAGAGACTGATGCACTTTCACATCTCCTTTTCCTCCCATCACCCTCAGAGGCATTTCCACGAATATGTTCCTTCCGGCAAGAGCGGAGTCCACCTGCGCTGTCCGTATATAGACCAGAGTATCGACCAGTTCATAGCCTTCCGGTATCGAGTCAAGCTGCACTGCCTCCTGCGGGTCATTCTGCATTCGGTTATCCTGCGCTACGGCCGTAACGCCATAGAACATCAATATGGCTGCCGTCGCAGCCAGAATCATACCTGTTCTCATATGCTTCTTCTCTTCATTAGCTCTATCACCCGTCCTGCAGGCAGGTCTTTCATCTCCACTCTGCGCGCAGCTCCCCCCTTAGGCTTGATCTTCAAGGATATATCCACAGTGAAATCATCGATTTCAAGATCCCTGGCAATGGAAAGGATATCCATCATCGATACATTCTGCCCCAGAGAAAGGCTCCCGCTCACAGAATATTTCCCGTCCGTCCTGGCCTTTACGGTGAAAGGCTCTATCGAAAAGTCTCCGAATATCTGCCCTTTGCTCCTGACAACCCCGTAAATGTCATACACGGAGAACTCTGCCGACCTGTTCGACACCATTGCGGACGCGGTCGCCGATACAGAGCGGAATCCAGACGGGGTAATGGAATCTATGTGGAACGATGACACCTCGACCCTGTTGAAATTCACACACGAGGTCATAAACAGCAGCACAGCCAGGATGCCGGCACGCACTACACCCGTCATATATTTTCTGTATAAAAATTCCATATCCTTGCAAAGATAATAAATATTAAATTAAAACTCCTATATTTGCAGTTATGGCAGAAATGAAACATAACAGCATAAGGCCGCTGGAGGACTCCTCACGGCCGAAAATATATATCGAGACATACGGCTGTCAGATGAACGTCAATGACAGCGAAGTCATTCTCCGTATAATGCAGGATGCGGGATATGCACTGACAGACAATATCGATGAAGCATCGGTCATACTTGCAAACACATGTTCCATAAGGGATAACGCAGAGCAGAGGATATGGGGACGGATCGAGCAGTTCAGGCTCCAGAAGAGAAGGAGGGCCGGCGTGGTCATCGGTATCACCGGCTGTATGGCGGAAAGGCTCAAGGACAAGCTGCTGGAGGGCCATACAGTGGATCTGGTGGCAGGTCCCGACTCATACAGGAATCTGCCGGAGATGATAAAGTCCATCACTCCCGACCGGCCGCAGATCAACGTGCTCCTGTCCCGGGAAGAGACTTACGCAGACATCTCCCCTGTCAGGATGGACAGGAACGGAGTATCCGCCTTCATATCCATTATGAGAGGCTGCAACAACGTATGCTCATACTGTGTGGTGCCATATACCCGTGGCGCGGAAAGAAGCCGTGACCCCCGGAGCATTCTGCGTGAAGCCGGGGAACTGGCTGAAAACGGATACAGGGAGATCACGCTGCTCGGGCAGAATGTGGACTCATACATATGGCCCGGAGATTCCGGAAGCGGAAGGACAGACTTCGCGGATCTTCTGGAAAAGGTGGCCCGCGCAGTCCCGGATGTAAGGATACGGTTCTCCACATCCCATCCGAAGGATATCAGCGACAAGGTGATAGAGACTATGGCCGGATACGACAACATCTGCAGGCACATACACCTTCCCGTACAGTCGGGCAGCAATGCGATGCTGGAGAAGATGCGCAGGAAATATACCCGCGAATGGTACCTGGAACGGGTGGACAAGATCCGCTCCGTAATGCCTGACTGCGGACTGTCGACTGACATCATAGCAGGCTTCTGCGGAGAGACGGGACAAGACCACGAAGATACAATGGACCTTATGAAGAAGGTAGGGTTCGACTCTGCATTCATGTTCCAGTATTCGGAAAGGCCAGGGACGCTTGCCGCAATGAAATACCCGGATGATGTCCCGCCCGAAGTCAAGACGGAAAGGCTGAACGAGATCATCTCCCTGCAGAACAGACTGAGCCTGGAGAGCAACCGCAAGGATGTGGGCAGAAGATTTACGGTACTGATCGACGGCATATCCAGAAGGAACGGAGAGGAGTTCTGCGGAAGGACCTCTTCTAACAAAGTCTGCGTATTCTCCGCCCCGGGACATACGATAGGAGACTATGTGGAAGTGGAAGTACAGTCATGCACATCCGCCACACTGCTGTCCAGACTTGCCGGAGACTGACAGCCATATCCGTAACAGACACAACCGACTGATAACCTGTACAACAAAATGAGCCAAGCCCTGTCCATCATCTGGTCGATAATGCTGATACTGCTGATATGCGGAACAGTATTCGTGATCCTGAGCAGCAACAGCGATTCCGGGAAAAAGGTGTCCTGGATCCTTGTCGTCACCCTGCTTCCTGCTGTCGGTATCATATTGTACATTGTGTTCGGGCTGGATATGCGCAACCCTGCATATTATCTCAGGAAACACAAGGCATTCTTCGACACTTTCGACAGACGCGCCGACCCGAGGATAAAAAAACTCCTTTTCGGGAAAGAGACGGAAAAGAAGATCAGGGAAGATTACAGGGAACTGTCCAGACTGCTCACCAACGGAAACGGGACGACAGTATGCGAAGACAACAGGATAGAGGTCATCACATCAGGAAGGCGCAAATTCGATGCCCTGGTGAACGACATCCTCAACGCCAGGCATCACATCCATATGGAATATTTCTATTTCAAGAAGGATGATGGAAGCAAAAGGATACGGGAACTGCTTATGAAAAAGGCCCGTGAAGGGGTCAAGGTAAGGTTCATATACGAGAATATCGCGAATATCAAGATCGCTCCGAGATACTACTACGAAATGAAGAAGGCAGGAGTCGAGGTCGTGAAGTTCACGAATCCGAAATTCTCTCTTTTCAGGCTCAGCGCGCAGCTCAACTACAGAGACCACAGGAAGATAGTGGTCATCGATGGCAACATCGGCTATACAGGAGGAATGAACATAAGCGATGACTATTTCGTCAAATGGAGGGACACCCACCTCAGGATCACGGGCAATGCCGTCTCCAGCCTCCAGTACAGTTTCATGAATTCCTTCATCTCGTCCGGAGGGCGCATCGATGAGGATTTCTCTCCGTATTTCCCGGAGCACGAAGCGTTCGAGGAGGGCGACAGGCTCGTCCAGGTGGTGCCGGACGAACCGGACTTCCGCTGGCCGGTGCTGCAGATGGGGGCAGCGTGGACCGTACAGCACACGAGCAGATATCTCTATATACAGACACCTTATTTCGTTCCGCCCGAACCTCTGCTCCAGGCTCTCAAATCCACTGCGCTGAAAGGGGCGGATGTCAGGATCATGGTCCCTGCCAAGGCGGACCTGTTCTTTATGGGACCTGCCAACAGGGCCTATTTCCAGGAATGCCTCGAAGCAGGCATAAAGATATACGAGAAGACAGGACGCTTCATCCATTCCAAGACCATAGTCTCGGATGACTATCTCTCGATCATCGGATCGGCCAATATGGACAACAGGTCCCTTGAACTCAGCTATGAGGTAAATGCCTATATCTATGATGAGAATATGGCAAGGATGAACAGGGATATCTTCCTGAAGGACCAGGAAGAGTGCCGCCAGGTGACACTGGAAGAATGGATCCACCGCCCGTGGTACATGAAGGCGGCGCAGACCGTAATGAAGCTTTTCTCCCCGCTCCTGTAAATTTGAATAATTCCATTTAAGAGGACAATCTGTCATAAATCCAGACAGATTGTCCTTTTTCCTCGCGATATCCTGCCAAAAAGTCCATCCATTGCGTCTGGAGAAGGGTTTTCCGGCATTGGCCTGCGATTTGACTATATCTTACGCGAAACCGGCAGGGTCCCGGGCTGGAAGCTGAGGCTGAAGGCTACAGGACAGCCGGCAGAAACAAACAGACAATTTAAAAATGGAGGATTATATTATGGCACTGGTTAGAACACAGAATTGGTTACCGAGCATTTTCAATGATTTCTTTGATGACGAATGGCTTCCGCGCACTACACGCAGAGCAGGCGTACCTGCAGTGAACATTATCGAGAACGAGAATGACTACCGTATAGAGCTTGCAGCTCCAGGTATGAGCAAGGACGACCTGAAAGTCTCCATCAATGAAGACAACGAGCTTGTAATCGCATTCGAGAAACAGAACGAGAACAAGGATGAGAAGGATGAGAAGAAGGAGCAGAAAGGCACCTACCTCCGCCGCGAATTCTCATACACCTCATTCCGCCAGAGTTTTACTCTGCCGGATGATGTGGACAGGGAGAAGGTAGCAGCAAGTATGGAGCACGGCGTCCTGACAGTCGATCTTCCTAAGAAGGATATGACCAAAGAGGCTCCTGCGACCAAACAGATTGAAATCAGGTAATGTCTTGCTATTCTGATTACAGCACACATCTTCAAACAGATGAGCATCATTACTGATCGATATGGCAAGCGGGCTCCGGAGAATGCCGATGGCAATCTCCGGAGCCTTTGTCTTTTAAAGACCGAAAGACATCCGTGGGCCCCGTTCATCCCTGCCGGAGCAAAAGTACTGATGCTCGGCAGCTTCCCACCCAAGGAGAACCGCTGGTCAATGAACTTCTTCTACCCAAACTTCAACAATGATATGTGGAGGATCATCGGTCTGGTCTTCTTCGGAGACAGGGATCACTTCATCTCTATGCCGGAGAAAAAATTCAACAAAGATATGATCACTGACTTCTGCCGGAAATACGGGCTCGCCCTGTATGACACGGCCTATGAGGTCAGACGTCTGAAAGACAATGCCTCGGACAAATTTCTGGAAATAGTGACTGCGGCAGATATCCCGGCAATGCTCCATGATATGCCCCGGTGCAATGCCATCATCACCACAGGAGAAAAAGCCAGCGAGACAGTCGCCGCCCAGTTCGGCTGCCAAGTGCCGAAGACCGGAGAACACATCGGACTCACACTTCCTGCAGCTTCATACCCACTTTCCTGGACTCCCCTTCCCATCGGAGGTTCAGCTGCGGATGACATATATGCAGACAGACATATCGAATTCTACCGACTCCCCTCCTCATCCCGTGCCTATCCCCTTTCCCTTGAACGCAAGGCAGAAGCCTACTCCATTCTTACGACATTGCTGGAAGGAGACCGACCTTGACAGACACCATATTCAGTAAGACAATGTGATACAGCACCCTTCTACAACGGGACCGCCTTGTCACCATAGACGCAGCGAAGGCGGAGTGAAGGATCTGGAGCGCCATTCCGGTTCGCGGCTCCGGCGTTCTACACCAGATTCCTCGCTTTGCTCGGAATGACAATGGGCTGCCGCTCAGAATGACAATGTAGAACCTGAGATCACCGGGAAAAGTAGGCGTTCTCAACTTTGTTGCCGTGGACGGATTGATGCCCCGAACCGGTATGCGGACCGCGAACATCAACTTTTTGTAATCCATTGAGACACAATACAATGCAAAACAACCTTGTTCGTGGTCCCCACTTTTCCGAGGGGACCGCGAACGACCGATTTTTCTAACACCCTATCATTCAGAAAGATACGAAAATGTCGTGTTCGCGGTCCCTCACACATCGGGCAGTCGGCGACAATTTATGACACCGGCTTCTCTACAACATATCCGGAGATATGCACCCCAAGGATGCCACTGAAGGCGTATATCGAGGGTCGGCCGCGCATATCTCGACATTTTTGTGGAGATATGCACCCCAAGGATGCCACCGGGAACGTATATTGAGGGTTGCCGGTGCATATCTCACGGGACACAGATTCTTCGCTGCCGCTCAGAATGACAACGAGAGGGTGCTCAGAATGACAGAGTAGGGCCCGCTTCTGGAAGGACAGTGCAGAGCCTGCTCCAGGAAGGACAGTGCAGAGCCTGCTCCAGGAAGGACAGTGCAGGACCTGCCTGGAAGGACTGTGACAGCAGGAGTATTATATAACAAAAAAATCCCGAAGTCACTGGACTTCAGGATTTTGCTTTGATTTACCCTTGCGGGTGGTGGGAGCAGAGGGAGTCGAACCCCCGACCCTCTGCTTGTAAGGCAGACGCTCTGAACCAACTGAGCTATGCTCCCTTTTAAAAGAACTGCCTTTGGAGAGGTTTTCTCTCAAAGGGATTGCAAAGGTAGACAAAATTTTTGTCTTTGCAAATTTTTATTTAAAAATAATAGGCCAGCCCTATATATATTCCGGAATTGCCGGTGTAGCCAGGAGTGAATCCCGGGAAAAACACCTTGCCTCTGCCTGAAAGCGATGCTGACCCGGATGAATATGAAGCATACGTAGCGGTCTGTAGATTAAGTCCTATGCTTATAGAGAAATCCATAATATCGACGCCCAATGAAGGACGTAACATAAAACCGACCCCTCCGATAAAGCCATCCGAAGACAAGTCAAGCACTGTGCCTGTCCTCAACTCTACAAAAGGGCTTGCCTTTCTGTCAAGAAAACTGTATTTCACATCCGCCAGCAGCGGGACAAGCTCCGCCCGTCCTCCATCAGCGGCGACAGAACCGAACATTATTCCTGTCACGCCTCCGACATAAAGTCCGTTTCCGAAACAATACCCTTGGGAAGTCAAAGCAGACGCCACAACCACATTTCTGTTTAACAGCAGACCTGCTTCGACGGATGGATGGTATCCTCTGTCATAGCTATTGTTACCGTTTGAAAAAAGTGTCGCTGGCATCAGAAGCAGCAATGCCAGGACACATAGAATACGTACTTGCATAGACGTCCATCAATTAACACACAATATCAGATGCACTGCAGCCCGAAATGTTGCAGAATACTTGTAAAATACTGTACCTGAATATATCTTTGCATACCGGCCGGTTCCCTTCACAGACACGGGGCAGCACCGCCGGTGGAAAACATAAATACCTGTCGATATGAATCTGTTAGATATAGATCTGCAGCTGCGCATTATTATTTCCGGTGCCATAGTCGCCATTGCATATATCGTGGATTTTCTGTGCTGCAGGCTGATTGTCCCTGCCATCAGGAAAATCGCCTCAAAGACTTCTTTCAAATGGGATGACCATATCACAGCGGATGGAGTGCTGAGGAACGCATTCCATCTTATTCCACCTGTAACGTTCCAGACGGTTCTTCCCATTCTGTTCCCTGAACAGACGCAATGGACCGACATATTGTCAAAAGTATTCTCCATATACATCATAGCGATAGTATGCCGTCTCGTATGCGCTTTCATATCATCCCTGTATGCAATCTCCAGCGAAACGGAAACCCTCAGGAACAAGCCGCTTAAAGGGCTGTACCAGATGCTGAAAGTCATAGTTGTATGCGTATGCGTCATACTGACCATCGGAATCCTTATCGAAAAGGACTTCACCACGCTTCTCGCAGGACTCGGAGCATCGGCCGCAGTGCTGATGCTGGTCTTCAGGGACACTATCCTCGGACTGGTAGCCGGAGTCCAGCTCTCCGCTCACGATATGCTCAGGCCGGGAGACTGGATAATAATGGAGAAACACAATGTGAACGGCACCGTAATGGAAGTATCTCTCAATACGGTCAAGATCAGGAACTGGGACAACACCATAACCACCATCCCTCCGTACATCCTCGTCAGCGACTCTTTGCAGAACTGGAGAGGGATGAGGGAAAGCGGAGGAAGGAGGGTCGCAAGATCGATACGCATAGATATGAACTCCATACGGTTCTGCACTCCTACGGAACTGGAGTCATTTTCAGGGAAAGACTGGGCAAAGGGAATGGATCTGAATGCAGACACTGTCAATCTCACTGCCTTCCGGTCGGCAGCCGAACACTATCTGCACTCACTTGCCGGGATAAACAGCGACCTTATGCTTATGGTGCGGCAGCTGGAACCGACTCCTGAAGGCCTCCCGATCCAGTTCTATTTCTTCACTAAAGAAAAGGACTGGATTCCGTACGAACATCTTGCCGCCGAAGTAATGGAGCATATCATCGCATCCCTGCAGCAGTTCGGACTCAGAGTATTCCAGAGACCGTCAGGAATGGATATCACGGGATCAGCCAACGCCATTCCGGCATCCGGGAGAGCTGTTCATTCAGAACGCAGCTCGGCCGAAGCGGCACCGTTGGCCCTGTAATGAGGGGAATACAGACATTCAACGGTCACGGCAGGAGCAGTGAAAGTCCCCGCCTGGGTCACATAGAATTCCTCGTTGAAACTGATATTCTCCTCAGGACATACATCAAAACAATATATTGTCCTGTCATACTTGACTTCCCGGTACCCTGAAGGAGTGACAGAAATCCGCGATACGCCTGCTCCCGAGACTATGACCGGCCTGAACCATCCTCCTGTACTGCCGGAAAGCTGGTCTACAGGCCTCAGAGCCGCATAATACGGAGACACAAGCCGGACGAAGCTTCTGTTCTCCTGGCTCCATATCCTGTACTGCGCCACCACCTTGTCGCCAGTTTCAAGAGTATCTCCTTCCATGACCGGAAACAGCCAGGTCCCTGTGCCATACCGGACAGGCCTGCGGCCATCCGCATCACCGGAAGGCCTTATACGGGACAACGAATCTGCCTCCTCTGCAGAAATACCTGATACGACCCTGTACCATTGTCTCTCGATAGTCATTCCGTTGCCCGCTGACACTATCTCATCAAAAGACATCTCATATCTCTTGCTCATCACAGCTATACGGGTGGATTTCACGGCATCTGATCCATCAAGGACAGCGGTCACAGCATTGACATATGCAGGATCGGCATCCCATTGCTGCGTCTCTTTCTGTATCATAAGCCACAGACGGACGCCTTCTGCAATTACACCGGCCTTTTCTGACAGTGATCCATCTGTATGACCGTCCGGCCCCGCAGCTGCCGCTGTCTCATCCGAATACCGCTGCATCAGGTCGCACAGCATAGAATGAGCATATACCTCGCTCTCCAGAAGAGCCCTGAAAGGCATCACTGCATTCGGGAAATACATGCCTCCGGAAGGATGCTGCACTGCATATTCCGAGAGGGACAGTATATCCGCCTCAGCAGAAGAGCGCATTTTCTTCAGATCCCTCTTCTTCAGGCCGAAAGACAGTGCCAGAGACTCGGATTCAGGACGCGAGAGCGATATAAGTACAGCCGCCCTCCTTGCCTTGGCCAGGATATTGTCATCCAGCCCCCGGTCCTGCTTCGGCAGCAGATAGTCACGCACCTTGCCGGTGAATTCCTTTAGATCCTTGCCGCTGACGGAAACCATAAGCGGAATCTCATTATACATTGACCGCACATAGAGATACTGCTGCAAGGAAATGCCTCCGTACCAGGAAGGGCGGTCCTTGCAGAACTGCAGTGAATCCAGATATGCGACTTCTGACTCAGCCTGGAAATTATACAAGCCCCTGTCAATAAGCGATGCGAACCTTTCCAGTACCACTGCAGTGATCACCGGGGAGGAAGGGAATCCTTCAAACCATCCGAAACCTCCATCCCTGTTGCGGCAGGCAAAGATGCTTTCCTCGAGTCCGATGTCATCCCGGCTCGCCGTGTCCGCTGCTTCACACCCGGAAATATCTGTCCCTTGTCTTTCCGAGCCATATCTTACAGCCGATGATATCTTCCTCATATAGAAAGCTTCGGTCAGGGCAAGTACATCCTTTGACTGCGGCTCTGTCTTCCGGGGCACCGATTCCATCAGCATATCCATTATGGAGATCTCCTTATATCCGGCCCCGTATGGGGACACACCGGTAAAGGCCCCTTCAAGGGAACGCTTCAGGGAATCCGTATCCATTCCAGGCAGAAGGACGGTCGAATGCGCCTCTGACAATGTCTGCACCGTTTTCAGCACAGGAACTGAAACGAACATCGCATCCGAGACAGAGACTCCATCGAGCTCTGCCGTATAGACTATCTTGAATCCCAGAGTATCGAGGTACGAAGGAACATCCATACAGAATTCCGCAGATGCTGCAGATCCGGCTCCGGCAGTCAGAGAGACGGACCTGACATCGACAGGGTCAGAATGCATATAATCCTTTGAACCATAAACATACAGTGCCATTTCCCCGGCAAGGGTGTTCTCCGAAGAATTCGAGACCGAAGCCTTCAGACAGTACCGGTCCCCCTCATACAGGAAACGCGGCTCGACTACCGAGACCTTGACAGGAAGCGAGACGAGCATCTCCCTGCCGAGGACCGAGTTTCTCATCTGCCGGTCGTGGGCGAATACGGACACATAATATGTCGACAGCCTGTCCGTGACATCCACATTGAACTCCACATTGCCATCACTGTCCGACAGGAGGGAAGGCAGAAACGCCAGAGTCTTGTCAAAACGGCTTCTGACTGTCACATCATCCCGTGCATCCCCCGACTCCCCGGCATCGGAAACCGCCGCCTCTTCCAGCATTTCCGCATTGATATCCGCCGCGGATTTGGTCCTCATCACAGGATGTGCTCCGTATAGATTCATAGAAGAGCCTTCCACCAGCTGGAAAGGAATCATTTCTTCGTAATGGACATACCCCGTCCTGCCAGTCTGCGACCTGACACGGACATAGACAGGCGAAGGTTCGCTGAATCGGACAGCCGACCATCGGTTGCTCCGTATATTGTCAGTGCTTCTGTCATATACAGACACAGCGCATTCTACACCGGGAAGGGTCTTCAGAGAAAAGACCGCGGCAGATCCCGGCAGAGTCATATCAACGAAACGGGTGAACTCGAGCGGAAGATTCCATTCCGCTGTATCTGACCTGCTGTATGTAAACATGACGGATCTTGAATCTCCGTTCCTGAATCCGAATATCCTCATCGAGACCGCATCTGTCCAGGCCATATCGAAATCATAGCCTATCTGTCTGACGGAATCCTCCTTGCCGTTCCGACCCTCCAGCATGACGATTTCAGACTTCAGCAGACGGCCGGTCGCGTCATAGACCTCAACTACATACCATTGCCTGCCATCCCCGACTCCGACAAGAGCCGAGACTCTGCCATCATCCATTTTTCTGAAAAAGGACTCCACCCCGAAATCCATCACAGTATCCGAAGCCGAGACCTTCAGCATATACATCTCATCCTCGGCCTCCAGACGTCTCCCATCAGAACGGGTATAGACCGACCTGGCCTTGAGACAGTATATCCCGGAAGGCTGTCCGGAAAGATCCACCGCAGTCTCATCCCCGGACATCACCGAACCGGACATTATATGCCGTCCGTTATGTATGATTTCATATTCGACAGGACATTCAGGCAGACTGGAGGTCAGGCTGAAACTGATTATGGCCGTATCACAGGACATAAGTGCCACATCGCCGTCTCCGGCAGCACCCGGAAGCATATCCACACTCCCCTCGGCTTCATTCCGAAGATGGGTGAAGACAGTCATTCCAGGATTGACATACACCGGTCCGGCCGACCATTCGTATGTCTCTCCGGTCAGATCCGTCACCTTGACCGAAGGATAGCAGAAGTACAGCCTGTCCCCATCCCCGTCCGGAGTCCAGGCCTTGAACCTGATCTCGAAAGAGCCATCATCCCCTGCCTCGGTCTCTCCCCGTAGCGGACTGGCTCCGGAAACATACGACTCGACCGTATACTCTATCCTTGCTGATGACACAGGATGTCCGGAATAGCTTGACAGCCTGCCTCTGACAACGACAGTATCCCCGGAGAACCAGACATCCTTCCCGTTCTCGAACTCCATAGTATATGTCGGAAGCACGAATTCATCTACAGTCAAAGCCGACCTTGCAATGAATCCATAAGAACCGGAGACATTCACCGATATGTAGTACGTGCCTCCCTTAATGGTCTCGGGCAGCAGGAACGATCCGTCTGCAGAACCGAACCCGTTGGTTTTCAGCGTCATTTCAGACACCGTACTGCCATCCGGATCTGTAAGCCACACCTTTATGTCCCTGCCGGCCTGCACTGCACAGTCACTGACTCCCGAATATGAATACAGCACTACCTTGAACTGAACCGAATCTCCCGGGTTGAAGGCGCCTCTGTCCTTGAATATCCTTGCAGCCAGTCTTCGTGCCGGTTCCTGTCCGGCAGTACTTCCCGAGGAAAGAGGCTTAAGTCCGCTCTCCGGAAGAAAAAGATCTGGAGACCTCCTGTAAAGACCTTCGTCATCTATGAACGAGCACCTTATCGTCAGGGCGCCATCGTGCTCCGATGAGACTTCATCCAGCATATCCTGGAGAGATGTGAATCCGTCAAATTCAAAATCCTCCACAGTCAGAACCGTGTCGCCCTTTGAAAGAATCTCTATATCCGCCTTCTCCACCGGCCGGCCGCTCTTCTGCCAGGCGAGATATATTCCGCAGCCGGAATCTCTGACTGTCCTCTGAGCCACCGACAGAGATGACACAGGGTATGAAAGAGCCGTCTCTTCCTTTCCGTAACGGCACACCAGCACATAATCCCCATCCGGAATTGCAGGCAGCTTGTATTTTACCGTATCGGGAAGATAGTAGCCTGCATATGGATTCTCTATCCCTGCCGTATGGACCGTCTCCCCATCCATACCGTCTCTCCGCAGTTCCAGCTGAGCGGAGGCGACATTCCTGAACACGACTCCGACCGTATATTCATCGGTATAAAGGCTGACATTCTCCGCATCCAGCCCCTCTGCAAGATCAGACACGGACGTAATGCATTCAGAGACATTCTTCTCATAGCCTCTGAAAGATTTCCGTATCTTCTCGAATGCCCAGCAGTCCTCCCTCAGCGTCACATAATCAGATGATTCCGGAGAGCTGATACCATACATACCTGCCAGACCCATATCCAGAAAACTCTTTCTGTCCAGCAGCACCTGCGCCATGGCATACAGCGCGACCGCCTTTCCATCATATTCTGCCGCGAAGTCTTCGAACGCAGTCCGTCTTTCATCCAGCATATCCTTCAGTCTGTCTCCGGACATTCCATCCCCGGAACCGGCGCAATCCTTCAGATCCGCTCCCCCCTGACCGTCAAGTACAGACAGATATTCCAGGAATGTCCCTGACGGATAACTGCCTTCAAGATAATTTTCCAGCTCCTTCCTTGCGGCATCCGCGACATCACTGTTCCTCCAGCCACGGCCGTACTGGAAGACAGACCATAGCAGATATTCATAGTCATTGGATATCAGAGGAATGATGAAGGCAGGGCAATACATCGATGGGACAAGCGCGGCATCCTTTGCATAGAACGCCCTGCTGCAGTTCCTTTTAAGGTATGCAGCCTTTTCCAGCACATTCGCACTGAACCATTCCATATCGACAGCCCCGTCCAGGAGACCGGAACGCATCAGGCTGTAATCGACTACAGGATCAGACAGCACCCCGGCATCATCCATAATCCGCAGTCTCGACCTGTCATAAAGTTTCCAGTTGCGGGATGTCACTGCGTTGAACCATTTCACAGCCGCATCATAATAATCCCACGTCAGATTCTGCCCGAGGGCTTTCTTCATTATCATATCAAGGGCATCCGCCTCTTTCTGCGGGAGGTCGGCTGACCGGGCAGCCTCATATTCTTTCCAGAGGGCTATCAGTACGTGACCATCATCATCTGTCTTCATATCCTTTCCCCTTTCAACAGTTGCCGCATCGGAATACCCAGGAAACACTGCCGCCATAAATACGGCTGCAGCCACCGCACACAGCACTGACATTACAGTGGCTATTCTGGTAAAAATCTTCATATCATATCTGATTAAAGACTGACATACGGAGCACGCACCCGAAGCTCTTCTCAACGGACAAAGCAGGGCACAGCCTCCGACACAACATATGTACTGCCACCGACATATACCAAATGACGTGCCGCACCTGGCTGCCCGGCTATGGATGAAGACACGCCACATCCGTCATCCGCTCCGCTCCGGGAGGCCGGAAGAGCTCCGGCCAGGCCAAGGGCCGTGCGGACATCTCCGCAGCATACAGCCCTGGAGGGATCCCCTCCGGCGGCCTTGAACCTTTCCATAATATCTTCCGCCGGCATGGCCCTCCTGCCCGGAGCTGTCACGAACACCAGTTCCGCACAGTCAGGGAGCAGCCTCATCACTCCATCCACATCTTTGTCAGACATAGCCCCGTACACAATAGTCAGACTGTCGAATCTTCCCGACTCCATCATTTTCTTCAGCTGTGCGAAATTATATTTAAGAGCGTGAGGATTATGCCCTATGTCACAGATGACATAAGGCCTGTCCGAAACCTTCTCCCAGCGCCCGTGGAACTGCATCCTTCCCGCGGTGTGCTCCAGCGCATCTTCCGCCTTGCCAGTCCACCCGGCCACGCCCTGCATTCCATCCGCCGCTTCCGGAGACGGGACCGTCCCTTTCCGGGATAGCACATCCAGCGCAGCCATGACTGTCCTGAGGTTCTTCTCCTGATATTTCCCCTGAAGATCCATCCTTTCGAGAATTGTCTCCCTGTCCTTCCACATTGAAGGCTCCACCTTGTCCGCGAATGTCAGCAGAGACATGATACGGGTCCGGTCTCCGTTGAAATCAGGCTCCGGAAGATTGGTATACAGCACCTTGCGCTCAAATACGGGATCGGTCTCCGGATCGCTCTCGCCGACAACCACAGGGACATTCGGCTTTATGATACCGGCCTTCTCGAATGCGATCTCCCCGAGAGTGCTCCCCAGCATATCGCAATGATCCAGTCCGATACAGGTAATGATGCTCAGTTCGGGAGTTATTATATTGGTACTGTCCAGCCGTCCTCCGAGACCTGTCTCTATAACAGCTATGTCGACATTCCGGGACGCGAACCAGTCGAACGCCATCATTGTCGTGATCTCGAAGAAGGACAGGTCGAGATGCTCGAATGTCGCACCCCATCTGTGCACGAAATCCCAGACCTCCTTCTCGGAGATATACCTCACGTCATTCTGTCCCGGACCGTCAGTCCCTCGTCCGCTCTCCGGACCAGCCACCCTCATCCTCTCCCGGAAATCGAGTATATGCGGAGATGTATACAGACCTGTCTTCAGTCCGGCAGCCGCACACACAGATGCAAGCATATTGGACACCGACCCTTTCCCGTTCGTCCCGGCAATATGTATTGTCTTATATTTTCTGTGCGGATGCCCTGCGAGCTGGTCAAAGAAAAGCATATTGTCGATTCCCGGTTTGTACGCCGCCGCACCCACTTTCTGGAATGAAGGGAATCTGAGGAACAGTGCATCCAGCATCTGCCTGTATCCCTTCTCTGAATATTCTTCTGTCATATTTTCATACCATATCTCCGGATCAGATGGGCGGTGCCTCCGTCCCAGTCCGCCGCATCCCTGGTCCGGTATGTTTTTCCGTCACAAAAATAATAATTTTGGGCTATCGGTTTTTCTCAGGCTGATTTTTTATATCTTTACAGTGATTTTTCTGCAAATGGAGAGAAAGACAGACATATTGTTTTCGGAGTATATCATCGACGGGACAGCAATGGACTCGACTCCTGGAGATATGCTCAAGGAATGTATGCCGGAAGAATGCTGGAAGGAATTTATTGCACAATGGCACACGGCAGGCAATGAAGGATGCAGCGAACCGGTCATAGATGAGACAGCAGACCGTATTCCAGTCAATTTCAGATACGACTGCGGGAAAATATATGAATATCTGTCCCGCATCATCCGCGCCCTGCCGCACACGGACCATGATGCTCCGGAGACAATAGACCTCGACCATCCGTTTTCATCCACCAGACTCAGTATCGCGGAGACGATCTTAGGTACAATCTGGAAAGAAGGCCATTTCAGAATCAGCAATCTGAACATTTCGGCGGAATGGATATGGGACACATCCAGGCTCGGCAACATGGCTGCTTTCTACACATCCGTAGAAGCCGCCACTGGTTATATATACGAGCTCGGGACGAAACTGGCAGGACTTGAGATCAGATATGCGGAAGGCCGTTGCGAGGCAGGTTTCAGAATCACGGGAGTCAAGGACTGGCTGCCGTTCCACGACTCCGGATCCGGCTGCAGGAATACGGATGGTATCATCCTTCCTGATGACGGGGATCCGGACATCTCCGATACGGAAAGCCGCCTTGCTGAATCCGGCAGCATCAGCGCTCCAGCCGAGAAGACATATCTGTGGAACAGCAGGAAATGCCCGGACCGGATTGTCCGCCCGTACGGGACTGACAGAAACGGAGCGGAAAGCAGCAGGCTGATATATATACCTTTCGACACTTGCCAGCACAAGCTCGGCGGCTCGTGTCTGGCGGAAGTGCTGGGGAACGGGAACGAAAACGGGCCTGAGATTATGGATCCCGACTATTTCATCGACTGTTTCGAGGTGGTCAGGGAGCTTGTCGAGGATGGGATAGTGCAGAGCGGGGTGACCGTCGGGAAAGGAGGGCTGCTGACCGCTGTCGCCGGAATCTTAGGATATACGGACACAGAAGACAGAAGCACAGACAGCCTGTCAGGCATAGAGGACAATGAACTGGACGGCACGGAAGAGATAGAGATTGACATCAGCGGACTAGAACAGGCCTATATCGAGACCGACAGCGTCAGGATTCTGTTCGCTGAGATTCCAGGAGTGCTGATACAGATAGCGGACACAGACTATGACTATGTGGACTCGCAGCTTCTTCTGCAGGATATAGCCTACTATCCTATAGCCCGGCCCGGGCAGCTGTCCGGCAAGCCGAGGATAAGACTGTCATCATCGAGCCGCACCGGCCTGTTCTCGATACTTGCAGCGCTGATGGATGGGCAGTCTTCGGAAGGAGAAGACTGAGCTGAGCCGCAGCCATGAAATGACATATTAAAAACCATATAATATGACACGGTATGCCAATGTACCCGACAAGGGTCCGGGATCTAAAAGGCCCAAGATATTCGTGCTCGACACAAACATTATACTCCATGACTTCAAGTGCATCAGACATTTTCAGGAAAATGACATTGTCATCCCGTCTGCCGTCATAGAGGAGCTGGACAAATTCAAGAAAGGGAGCGATGCACTGAGCTTCAATGCGAGAAACTTCATGCGCGAGCTGGACAGGCTGACAGGCAGCAGAATGTTCGGGGAGCACGGTGTCCCTATAGGCAAAGACAAAGGCAACATCAAGGTGGAGCTGAACCATCCGTTCCCGCACGAACTCCGCAACCTGTTTCAGGACGATACGCAGGACCACAGGATACTCGCCACCGCGATGTGGGTAAGGGACAGCAATCCTGACAGGTTCGTGGCTCTCGTGACCAAGGACATAAACCTCAGAATGAAAGCCAAGGCTGTCGGGATGGAGGCACAGGACTACCTGACAGACAAGATAGATGAACAGCGGGTCGAATATACCCAGAACGAAGTCATAGTCAGAGAGAATTTCAATCCTGCCAAATGCCAGGAGCTTACATACGGCAGGGGTTGGCTCGCCCCGGAAGACGTGCTGGACCGTCCAGGAGCGGAAGGCATACATGACAGGCCGGTGCCGAACCAGCTGTACAGGTTCCGCTGGGGAGAGAACGGGCACGAAGCCTCCAGCTGCGCCAGATATGACAGCCACAGCGGAAAGATCGTCCTTGTCAAGAAACAGTATGCGTACGGAATATCCCCGCGCAACGATGAACAGAAATTCGCCCTGGATGCCTGTCTCAACAAGGATATAAAGCTCGTGTCCCTGACAGGGGGCGCAGGTACCGGGAAGACACTGATCGCCCTGGCGGCAGCCCTGGAGCAGGAAAGGGACTATGACCAGATCATCCTGTCCAGGCCGACCGTGATACTGGGGAATCAGGAGATAGGCTTCCTTCCTGGAGATGAGAAAGCCAAGATGGGGCCCTTCATCCAGCCGCTTATGGACAATCTCAATGTCATACGCAACGTTTTCAAGCCCGGAAGCAAACAGGCATCGAGGATAGATGCAATGCTCAAAGAGGAAAAGCTGCTGATCACGCCTCTGGCATACATCAGAGGAAGGAGTCTCGGCAATGTCTACTTCATTATCGATGAAGCCCAGAACCTCACTCCGCACGAGATAAAGACCATAATCACAAGAGCAGGGGAAGGGACGAAGATGGTGTTCACAGGAGACCTGTTCCAGATCGACCAGCCATATCTGGATATCTATTCCAACGGACTGACACATCTGGGAGAAAAGATGACGGGACAGCCGCTGTTCGAACATATAAACCTGCGCAAAGGTGAGAGGAGCGAACTGTCCGATCTTGCGAGCAGGCTTCTGTAACCGTAACACCCGGATATTTTGCAGATGCCAGAAACAGAACTAACATTTTTCAGCAATTATGGGACAATTCATTGTTTTCTGATATCCAGATTGTCGGAATATGGTATAAATCAAAGATTTTTATTATTTTTGCGCACAATTTGACTTTAACCCAATACAATTAAAAATCATAACTGAAATGGCAGACAAGAAAAAAAGAGTCTACCGCTTCGGCGGCAAGACCGCTGAAGGAGATGGCTCTATGAGAAACCTCCTTGGAGGAAAAGGCGCTAACCTCGCAGAAATGTGCAGACTTAACATTCCGGTACCGGCAGGATTCACGATCACTACAGAATGCTGCGCCGAGTACTATCAGCTCGGTGGAGGCTATACCGATGAACTCCGGGCGGAAGTAGCGGAAGCATTGAAGGCTACGGAAGCCATAATGGGAAAGAAATTCGGAGACACCAAGGACCCTCTTCTTGTAAGCTGCCGTTCAGGAGCAAGAAGTTCAATGCCGGGAATGATGGACACTATCCTCAATATAGGACTGTGTTCAGCGACCATCCCAGGCCTCATAGAAAAAACCGGCAATCCACGCTTCGTATACGATGCATACCGCCGTCTCATTATGATGTATTCTGACGTCGTTATGGAAAAGGCTGAAGGCATCGAGCCGGAGGACGGTTACGGTATCCGCCAGCAGCTCGACCGGATGATGGAAGAACTGAAAAAAGAGAAAGGATATTCATCAGATACTGAAATCACCGCCGATGAACTGAAAGGACTGTGCGACAAGTTCAAAGTCAAGGTAAAGGAAGTCCTCGGCGTGGAATTCCCGGACTCAGCAGAAGCACAGCTCTGGGGCTCGATCGGAGGAGTGTTCAAGTCCTGGAACGGAAAGAGAGCCATCGCTTACAGAAAGATCGAAGGCATACCGGATGACTGGGGTACTGCAGTGAACGTACAGTCAATGGTATTCGGAAATATGGGAGAGACCTCGGCAACAGGTGTGGCTTTCTCGAGAAACCCGGCAACCGGAGAGAACAAGTTCTACGGAGAATGGCTCATCAACGCACAGGGAGAGGATGTTGTCGCAGGTATCCGCACACCTAATCCTCTCAATGAAGCGACAAAGAACCCTCACAACCAGCACCTCCAGTCTCTCGAGACTGCGATGCCGGAAGTCTACAGGGAACTGGATGACATCCGCAAGCATCTTGAAGACCATTTCAGGGATATGCAGGATATCGAATTCACCATCCAGGACGGGAAACTGTGGATGCTTCAGTGCCGTATCGGCAAGAGGACAGGTATCGCAGCCCTCACGATGGCAATGGATATGCTGGATGAAAAAATGATTGATGAGAAGACAGCCGTAATGCGTGTGGCCCCTAATCAGCTGGACGAAATCCTCCATCCTATACTCGACCCTGCATCAGAGAAGAAGGCGAAGGTAGTGGCACACGGTCTTCCTGCATCTCCTGGAGGAGCCGTCGGGAAAGTGGTGTTCTCATCCGAAGCCGCTATGGCGGAAAACGCCAAAGGAGTAGCTACAATCCTCGTCAGGGAAGAGACCTCGCCTGAGGATGTGGAAGGAATGCGCGCCGCTGCCGGCATACTCACCCAGAGAGGCGGTATGACATCACACGCTGCGCTCGTGGCCAGAGGATGGGGCAAATGCTGCATCGTAGGCTGCGATGCACTGCACATTGACCTTGCAGGAAAGACAGCGACATTCCAGAACAGCGGAGTGACCATCAAGGAGGGAGACATTATCAGTCTCAACGGAGCAAAGGGCCTCGTATACAATACGGAGATAGCCACTATGGATGCATCCGAGAACCCGCTCTTCATCAAGTTTATGTCGCTTGTGGACAAATACCGCAGACTCGGAGTACGTACAAATGCAGACACTCCGGAAGATGCAGAGCGCGCCCTGAACTTCGGCGCTGAAGGTATCGGACTTTTCCGTGTCGAGCATATGTTCTATGGAAAGAACGCAGAGACGCCGCTTGCAAAACTTCGCAAGATGATTCTTTCAAGGACAGATGATGAGCGCCGCGCCGCACTTGCTGAACTTGAACCATACATCAAGGCATCTGTAAAGAGCACAATGAGGGTAATGGACGGCAAGCCTGTCACATTCCGTCTGCTTGATCCGCCTCTGCACGAATTCGTGCCTCAGACCCAGACCAAGAGAGAGGAGCTGGCCAACGAGCTCGGAATATCGGAAGAAGACATAGAAAAGAGAGGAGAGTCCCTCCACGAAGTGAACCCTATGATGGGTCACCGCGGAGTACGTCTGCATATCACATATCCTATGATCTCCGAAACGCAGTTCAGAGCTATCTTCACCGCTGCAGCCGAACTTCAGGAAGAAGGACTGCATCCTATGCCGGAAATAATGGTGCCTGTGACTGTATCACAGAGAGAGCTGAAATTCCAGAAAGCAATCTGCGTCAGGGTGAAAGCAGAAGTAGAGGCTGCCACCAACCAGAGCATCGAATACAAGTTCGGTACTATGATCGAGATTCCTCGTGCTGCCCTTACGGCCGACAGGATGGCAAAGACGGCAGAGTTCTTCTCATTCGGTACAAATGACCTCACTCAGATGACATTCGGATTCTCTCGTGATGATGTAGGTACATTTATGGGAGATTATCTCGGCAACAAGATTCTGGATGCGGATCCGTTCCAGACCCTTGACCAGAAAGGAGTCGGCAAACTGTTGGAATATGCAGTGGAAATGGGACGTGACACCCGTCCTGAACTGAAATGCGGTATCTGCGGAGAACACGGAGGGGATCCTGCATCCGTAGAATTCTGCTACAGGATCGGACTCAACTACGTATCCTGCTCTCCGTTCCGTGTGCCGATCGCCCGCCTCGCTGCGGCTCAGGCTGCTATCAAGGCAGAAAAATAGCCGTATTTTTAATAAAGCGATTACAGCATCGTCAACAAGACTGTAAATCAACAGAACAGAAGGGATTTGCTCACCGGCGGATCCCTTTTGTTTTATCAGCTCATCGACTCAACTTTTATGTCACCACAGACGCAGCCGCTCTTGTCATCCTGAACGCAGCCGCTCTTGTCATCCTGAGCGTAGCCGCTCTTGTCATCCTGAGCGGCAGCGAAGGATCTGGTACAGAGCATTCATCCTGAACAAAGCCGTTGTCTGTCATCCTGAACGTAGCCGCAGGCGGAGTGAAGGATCTGCAGGCGGAGTGAAGGATCCGGAGCACCACCCCGGGTCACATCGCCGGACGACGGACCGCGAACATCGACTTTTCATAATCCTTTGAGACACAGCACTATGCGAAACAACCTTGTTCGTGGTCCCCTCGGAAAAGTGGGGACCGCGAACATCGATTTTTTGCAACACCCTATATTTCAACAAGATACAAATCCGGCTTGTTCGCGGTCCGTCGCACATCGGGCCGCCGCCGGTGATTTTGATGCCTGCTTCTCCCCCTCACTCTCATTCCGGAGATATGCGCCCCGATGATGCCACCGGGAGCGTATATCGAGGGTCGGCCGCGCATATCTCGACATTTTCGCGGAGATATGCGCCGCGATGATGCCACTGAAGACGTATATCGAGGATCAGCCGCGCATATCTCCAGTCCTCCCTCTGCAATGGCGGCCTATGGCAGGACGGACGCTTTCTCCGCCCGCATAGGCAAAAAAGAAAAGCCGGGGATGAGATACCCCCGGGGAGAACTGTCGTCTTATGCGCAGAGACGCGGCTCTGTCGACGTCTCTGCGCACAGGCTCCATAATCAGGGGATGCCGTCCCGGACGGCCTGCGGCTCCGGATTCCTCGCTGACGAATGACATTCCCTGTCACCACAGACGCAGCCGTCGTTTGTCATCCTGGACGCAGCCGCAGGCGGAGTGAAGGATCCGGAGG
>JADIMI010000079.1 GCA_017694845.1 Candidatus Cryptobacteroides intestinavium | reverse complement strand
ATTTATTAATATTGAGCCTTAAATTAATATTGCGTAATGAATAATATGTCTTGCCGCCAAATGCGCCGGTTTCGTTGGTGCGGCAGGGTTTCGCTGTGACATTGAAATATAATGGATTTGAAAATGAATATTCTGATTGAAAGGCTATGCAGGTCTGCTGTTGCAGTGTTAGCGACAGTGTCTGCGGTTTCGTGTACTCCCGGGCCTGTTCCTGGAGGAGAGTCCGGAGGCGGAGGAGAAGGCCATGATCAGCCTGTGCCGTTTGATGGACACCTGATTATGGATATTGTATTTGGCGGCGATGGTTCGGCCGAAGATATATCGGAGAATGCCAATATAGTGAGAAGCACGCTTGGAAATACTGTATTGGTATATTTCAATAAGGCATTCGGAGGATATGTCCCGAGGTTTATTAATGATCCCGGGAGTGATATAACGAGTGGTCTGTACAGGGCGGAGTACCTGGCTGACCGGTCTTTCCGTGCGGATCTCGGAGATGGCTTCTCCGTCGAGACGATGTTTATGCTTGACTGTGAGCCGGCTGGTGACAGAATGGCGATATTTTCATCTGTCGAGGATGGAGGTGTCGGGGTGAGTGTGGCATCAGCGGTGCTCGGGAGCGAGATCGTCTTTGAACTGTGTGTGGGACAGGACGCTCGGGTGGTGACCTTGCGGAGCGGTGTCGTCCCTGAAAAGGGGAAGGTTTATCATGTGGTAGGGACCTGGGACAAGGAGGAGGCCGTGGCGACTCTGTATGTGAATGGAGAATGTGTGGCCACGTTTGGAACCAGCGGTGATCTGGCCTTGCCTGCGAATCCTGCCGATCAGTGGTTCGGTATTGGCTGCGATGCCGGCCGGTCTGCTTCCGGACAGTTCCCGATGCGCGGGGATGTCTATCTGGCCAGGGTCTACTCTGAGCCCGCTGAGGCCGCTCAGGTGTCAGAGCTCTGGAATTCGGCAGACAGGAATATCGAGGCATCGTTCATACCTGTTGAGGATGTGATGATGTTTCCGGTGTGTGAAGTCGGGCCCGGATTCAGATACAAGATACTCGGAACGGGTTTCAGGCCTGGAGATGTAATCAGGATGGAGCCGGAGGCCGGTTCGGCGGGCTCGGAAGAGATGCCTGCAGAGGTGTATGCCGGTCATGTCGCAGTAGCTGTCCCTGATGGCGTCGTTGATGGTACATATCGTTTCTTTGTCAAGAGAGGGGAGTATGAGTCTCCGCTCGGGGCTACGAGATTTATCGTTTCGGAGACGGCTGAGCCGCTGTCTGCTCCGGGCGCCGTGGCTCATAGAGGATATCACACTGCATCCGGGTGCGCGGAAAATTCCCTTGCTGCCCTGCGCGCAAGTCAGGATCTGGGGGTGTATGGCTGTGAAATAGATGTCTGGACTACCACAGACGGTGTCATTGTAGTCCACCATGATGGGGTGCTCGCCGGAAAGGCTTTTCAGGACTGCGTATATGATGATATAAAGGATATGAAACTTTCCAACGGAGAGCGCCTGCCTCTTTTCTCTGATATGCTTGCCGTGCTTTCTGAAAAAGACGGGACAAAGCTGATAGTGGAGATAAAGGAGCACAGTACGGTGGAGAGGAATAATTCTGTGACGGATGAGGTCCTGAGGATGGTGTCTGAGTCCGGGCTGGAGGAGAAGGTGGAATATATCTGTTTCGACAGAGATGTGTGCAGGAGGATAGCGTCATCTGATCCGGATGCCTTGGTTGGCTATCTGTCAGGCGACAGTGAGCCTGGTGCTTTGGCAGAGGAAGGAATCCGCTGCATAGATTATCCTTTTGCAACCTTGAATACGTACCGCTATATGATAAAGGATGCGCACAGTCTCGGAATGAAGGTTAATGTGTGGACCGTCAATACGGATGAGGATATCATGTCATCGATAGCTCTCGGGGTTGATTATATAACAACGGACTGTCCGGACAGGGTTATTGAGATATGTTCTATGCTGGAGGAGTAGTTCTGCTGATACTTGCTTGAGGCAAGCCCGCGCCCGGCTTGCCTCAAGCATGGGATATCAGTCCTGCATTTCTGAAATTATAACTGCTGTGACTACGGGGCGTTCGATGATCGTCTCGCTGTTTCCGGTATCGCTCGGACGGTTGAGGACCGTGCCGTCATATCCGACAATTGCGGAAGATCCTCCTCCATCCAGGTTGATGGCATCTGTCGCTCCGAGAGAGATCAGCTTGTCTGCCAGTTCTGACAGCGTGAAGCCGGAGCTCCCGTTCATCCCTCTCCCATCGCAAACGAGCATTATGAGGGAGTTGTCGGCCTTTACTCCGATGGCGGTCCGGGGCTGTCTGGACAGTCCTGCTGTGCCTCCGCTGTCAAAAACTTCAGCCCAATAGTTCTCTACGGCTACGTTCCTTCCATCCTTGACCAGTCTTGGCCCGCCTCCGACCGCCTCTTCCGGATCCCAGATCTCTCCTCCAGGGGTCTCTGTCGTGGGAGGTTCGGCAATGAATGTCTCTGTCTGTTCGTTATTGCCCAGAGCGGATGGGAACGAATAATATTCCCTGAAAGCTTCCCTGACGCAGTAGATCCATTGCGCCTCGAATGTCCCGCCTGGCATCTGGCCGAATGCCGATCTTACCGGGTATACTGTGCATCTGGCGTCTTCATCGTTCGGCCAGTTCATCTTCATGATATTGTGGCAGCGGAAATTGCCTCCGGAGATGGCCAGGCTCACTGATGCGCTTCCTGAGAAATACCCTCCGTTGATCACCAGGCACGGCTTGCCTTTGGATGGGCTGAATTCTTTGTAGAATTCGGTGGGCGTGTGCCTGTAGCCTCCTCCGTAGCCGATATTGAACCTGAGGTTTTTGTTTAAGGCGAAATCCGCTGTCGCTATGAAGCCGCTGCATTTTTCTCCGTCTCCGAGATCATCTGTGAATGCGGTGACGGATACGCCTTCCGGGTATGTCTTTCCTGTTTCTTCCTGTCCATCATCGGGGTTTCCCGGTGCCGTCTGTTCCGTTCCCGATGTCTCCGCGCTTATCCGGCTGCTGCAGCTGATGAGTGCAGGCGATATCAAGGCTGAAATTGCTATAATGATGATCTTTTTCATATTTATGGAAATTAATTAATCTATTTAATGCAAAAATACTATAAAACTTTTATATATACATATTTGTCTATATAAAACATTCTATTTTAATAATTCGCTCATATTAATTAAATTTATTTATTAAAAGATGTTGTTTGTTTATTTTTAATTATTATATTTGTGGAAATAATGACCACATTAGATTAATAATTATGGAGAAAAACGATTTCGGATGCCGTGCGGCGGGGATATCGAGACTGTTCATAATGGTTTCGGTATTCTTGTGTGCCTCCATCTATAGAGTTGATGCTCAGTCATTCTCTGTGTCCGGCACTGTGACGGGAGCCGGGGGTAATGAGATAGGCGTTGTAGTCTTTGTCAAAGGCGACCAGTCTAACGGGACGATGACGGATGAAGACGGTCGGTATTCGATCGATGTCCCGGACAACGGTTCCGTCCTTGTGTTTTCTCTGCTGGGCTACAAGACTATGGAGGTCCCTGTGGCCGGGAGGTCGGTTGTCAATGTTCAGCTTGAGGAGGAGTCTACTGTACTTGATGAGGTCCTTGTGGTCGGATATGGTATGCAGAAGCGCCAGTTTGTGGTTGGGTCCGTATCTCAGGTTTCCAGCAAGGAACTTCTCAAGGCACCGCAGGCGAATGTCCAGAATATGCTTGCCGGCAAGCTGTCGGGTCTGACGACTGTACAGAAGACAGGTACTCCAGGAGATGATTCTTCCCAGCTGCTTGTCCGGGGGCGGTCGACATTCAACGGTTCTTCGCCTCTGATTCTTGTGGATGGTGTAGAAAGGCAGATGCAGTATCTCAATCCGAATGACATTGCATCGATATCCATATTGAAGGATGCCGCCACGGCCGCAATATATGGAGTAAAGGCAGCAAACGGTGTCATCCTTATAACGACAAAGACTGGAACCGAGGGACGGTCGACTGTCTCGTATGATGGATCTGTCTCTTTCGACACGAATACGGTGGTGCCTGAAATGCTCAATGCGGAAGATTACATCTATTGGCATAACAAGGCGATGGAGATGGATGGGGCGACCCCGTACTGGACGGATGATGTCCTTGCCAGGCTTGATGAAATGGGCATTCTTGGTGAGACGGACTGGCTCGGCAAGGTCTACGATAAATTCGGATTCACTCATCAGCATAACATCTCGGCATCCGGAGGTACTGACAAGATAAGGTATTTTGCCAGTATCGGATATATGAATCAGGATGGAATCTTGAAGAATACCGCTTTTGAACGTTATAATTTCAGGGCGAATGTCGATGCGAGGCTGACGGATGGACTGCGCTTTATGATCAATGTAAGCGGTGCGCATTCCGGGCGTGACTGGCCAGGGCTGAGTATGCTGAGTCAGTATGAGTTCAATCCTATCCAGAGAGCGTTTTATTCTCTTCCTATATTCAAGGAGACATATAATGGCCTTCCTCTCGGATATAAGCCGGGGTCGTATACGTACAATCCTGTAGCAAGTCTGGATACAGGTTATCAGCGCCAGAAACGCTGGATGGCTGAAGTGAGATCCACTCTTGAGTATGATTTCGCATCATCCGTCCCTGCTCTGCAAGGACTTAAGGCATCGGTGTTCTTCGCCTACAATTACGGGCAGACAATGGATCACAATCTTCTGGAGTCATATCAGCAATACAGTTACAGCCCTACGACCCAGACATTGACCCTGACGACATCCGAGGGCATATCGGAGACCGGCTTCAACAAATCGCAATCAGTCGGATGGGACTATACCATACGGCCTCAGATTTCGTATGAAAGGGAATTTGCAGAAAAACACCATGTCTCCGCCATTATGCTTTTCGAAAGTTATAAAAACTACAGCGATACGATGACGGGCTTCAAGAAGGGGTATTACAGCAATTATCCTGTGGACATTTCTCTAGGATTCGAGAACCAGAGCCCTTATGTGACAGGTTCCCATGAATACAAGGGCAGTGCAAGTTTTGCCGGGCGTCTCGGATATGCGTATGACCGGAAATACATAATCGAAGCAACGTTCCGTGTTGACGGGTCCTATAAGTTCGCTCCTGCAAACAGATGGGGATTCTTTCCTTCCGTAGCACTCGGTTGGGTCATGTCTGAGGAAAAATTCTTCAGGGACAATGTGTCGTGGATAGATTATTTCAAGTTGAGGGCTTCTGCCGGACGTCTTGGTTCCGACGATACCAGTCCTTACCTGTATATCCAGACCTATGCCACGACACAGAATGCGTATGTCACAGGCGGCTCTTCCCAGCAGGCGTTCTATTCAAACGGATATGTCTATGACAATCTTACATGGTCAAGGACGAATACCTTCAATGTTGGTCTGGAAATGCGTGCTTTCAAAAACAGGTTGAGTCTCGAATTCGACTGGTTCTACAAGTACACTGACAGGATTCTTGAAAACGAGGGTTCTTCCAGTACTTACGCTCCGTCTCTCGGAGGCAATTACCCGATATGGGTCAATTCAGGAAAGATGGACAACCGTGGTTTTGACCTGACTTTGGGGTGGACTGATTCTTTTGCGAACGGATGGTCCTACGGACTGACCGGAATGCTGTCATGGTCACGGAACAGGGTCCTCAGCAGGAAGATAGCGGACGATCATCCTTCGTACAGGGCAGTATTCGGACAGCCTCTTGACCAGTTGTACGGTTTCGAGGCGACCGGACTTTTCCAGACGCAGGAACAGATTGACAATTATACGACGGCACCTACTGGTACCCTCAATCTCGGTGACATCATGTACCGTGATGTCAACGGGGACGGTATCATATCGTCGCAGTATGACTATGTAAGGATAGGTTATGCTCCTACTCCTGAAATGGTATTCTCACTCAATATGGAGGTGGGCTGGAAGAATATCATGCTTTCGGCATTGTGGCAGGGAGCGGCAATGTGCAACTATTCTTTGACTGGTGTATACGGTAACGGGAACTGTGATAATACGATGTATTCCAGGCCTTTCTACAGTAACGGCAATGCTCCGTACTATCTAGTGGAAAATTCATGGACTCCGGAGAATACCGATGCCAGATATCCGCGACTGTCCGCCGGAGCCAACGGCAACAACGCCTGGTCATCATCATGGTGGGTCGTGGACGGATCATATCTCAGGCTCAAGAACCTCCAGTTGAGTTATACTCTTCCTGCCAGGGTGCTCAAGAACAGGATGCAGAGGATAATGATCTATGTTGCCGGAACCAATCTTCTGACATTCACTGAGTTCAAATATCTGGACCCTGAAAATCCGGGACTTAACAACGGTTATTATCCTCAGCAGAGCACATACAGTATCGGATTGAATCTGACATTTTAATTGAAAGTATATGAACAGAATATTCAAGTCAATAGTGTTGCCGTTCATGGCATTGCTGCCGTTCGCCGGCTGCAATGTGCTGGACATTTCTCCGACAGACAGGTTCGGTTCGGACATAGTATGGTCTACAAGGGAATCAGTGGACCAGTACGTAATAGGCTTCTATGCTTTTCTGAGGGAGTCCGCTGATGTCAATACTTCTATCACGAATTATGCGGGAGATCTTGCCCTTTTCTCGGATGCGTATTCGGATATCGTAAAGAGCGGTTCCTGGGATCAGTACGGCCATTCTTTCAACAGGGCCCTTCTTGAAGTCTCCTTCTTTACGTCAACTGATGCCGGACCTCTTGCATGCTGGTCCGGAGACAACGGCTGCTATAACAAGATAAGGCGTCACAATGAGTTTCTCAGGGATGCTCCTGACCATATTGATGACTTCGGAGAGGAATTCATCAATTCGAGAATGGCTGAAGTGCGTTTCATAAGGGCTTTCGCCTATTACAGGCTGATCAGGGTATATGGGGGAGTTGTCCTCAGGACCGAACTTGACGGGCCTGAGCAGAATGACAAGCCGCGGGCTACTGAAGAGGAATCCTGGAGACAGGTCATAGATGATCTGGAATATGCGGCTGAATATCTTCCCGAAACTCCTGTGCAGTCCGGAAGACTGTCCAAGGCTGCCGCGTATGCGATGCTTTCAAGGGTCGGACTGTATTACGGCCGGCTCAATCCGGAAGGCTGGCAGATCGCGATAGATGCAGCCAATGAATGTGCGAAATACAGTGCGCTTTCGACAGGTGATGGCGGTTACGCGAATGTTTTCGCGGATGCATCCAACAGGGAAAACATATTTGTCATCAACTACAGCTCGGGAGAAATATACCATCGGGCGGACCAGTATTTCCGTCCTTCCGGAGATGCTGCCGTCTATGGTGCCACCATCACTTCGTCGTTCTTCCCTACAAGCGAACTGGTGGACAGTTACGAGATGGCGGACGGGAGCGAATTTTCATGGAACGTACACGGATCGGACCCGTACAGTTGGCGCGAACCTCGATTTTATGCCACTATCCTTTACAACGGGGCGGAGTGGGAAGACCGCGAAATCCAGACTTATGAAGGCGGTACCGACGGTATCATCGATTTCCCTCATAATACCGGAGCCGCAGGAACGACCATTACCGGGTACTATATGAAAAAATGGCTGACCGAAAACAATACAGACTGGATAACCAACGGAAGTACACATTTTTACATTATGCTCAGATATGGCGAGGTCCTGCTCAACAAGGCAGAGGCTCTGGCCCAACAGAACTGGGCTGAAAACGGGACCGAGGCTCTCCAGTGCCTGAATGATGTCAGGGCGAGGGTCGGACTTCCAGCCCGAAGTGCAGCCTCTTCCGATGAGTTCATGGAGTTTCTGCGTCATGAAAGAATGGTGGAACTTGCCGGCGAGGGCTTCCGCTACTGGGATCTGCGCAGATGGCGTATTGCGGAAGAAGTGATACAGGATAATCCGGCTCACGGATGCTGGATTACGAAGGATGAGGGTACCGGAGAACTGTCCTACCGTCAGGTAGAGGTTGATGGCGGCAAGCAGAGGGTATTCCTTGAAAGATACTATGCCTTCTCCATCCCGGAAGTCGAACGTTCGAACAATGCCCTCTTGGGCGAAAACAATACAGGTTGGTAGTAAAAGATACAGTGTTTATGAAAGATATTGTCAGATACATATCAGTCCTTGCGGCAATCATGATTGCCGGGGCTTGCGCCAAGCCGGATACGGAGTTTCTGCATTCGGACAACACTATCAGCAGCATCTGGATAACTCCGGCTACGGATGCTACCAGGATAGTCTATGGGGAGATTGACGATTCCGTAGATCCCGCCGTGATCACTTTCGGGATACCGCGTACATCCAGACCGTATTTCCCTGACTTGAGCCGGTTGAAGGTCAAGGCGATAGTGGGTTATGACGCATTCGTTTCCCCTTCTCTTCTCGGAATCAAGGATCTGTCATCGGATTTTCATATCACCGTTACTGCCAGCCAGACTGGAGAGACAAAGGAGTATATACTCAGGGCTAAATATCTATCAATATAAAATTAACCTTAAAATCAATAAGTTATGAAATCAGTTAAGTTTTTTGCAATGTTTGTTGCTGCAGCGGTCTTTACGCTCTCTTCCTGCGAAAAGACGCCTCAAGGCGGAGAGCAGGGCGGTGGTGAAGAACCGACTTTGGGTACAGAAGCCGAACTCACAAGCCTGACATTGGTTTCAGGAGATATTTCCATAGACGGTTTTTTCAATGGGAATACCGTCGAGATAGCATACCGTGCAAATCAGTATGATGCACTTGCAACGGCCACGGCCACGGTAGAGATATCCGAAGGCGCGACTATCGAACCTGATCCGGCGACTCCAAGAGACTATACAGTCGAAGGAGGAGTAACTTTCACGGTGACCTCGGAGGACGGCAAGACTACGGAAGAATACACAGTTACCCTTATTGAGGCGATGGCTGTGATTACCGGAGAACTGACATGGAACAAGGCCGTAGGTGAACTCGGTCTGCCTGCATATTCCCGCGGTAATGTCGGAATAGCATTCTCCGGGACACATATCGTGACGTATGACGCCCAGGTATTCGACCTTACAGGTGCTCCTGTCGGGAAACTCAATCTTACGGGTGTCGAGGGCGCGGATGCCGAGAATTTCCAGTTCGCGGCCTTGAGCAATGACAACAACGGTGTCCTGGTCGCTTCAGTAGGTCTCGATGCTTCAGGAGCCTATGTTCCGACAGGAAACACCCAGAACCGTTACTATGCCTGGATGGATGGCTACGACAGCGCTCCGACTCTGATTCTTTCCGATGCTTCAGGTAATGATTTCTGCATCTATATGTCGGTTGCCGGAGATGTCAAGGGAGATGCTATCCTGACCTACGTTGCAGGCAGGGGACCTACACAGATGCATCACGTATGGCTGGTCAAGAACGGCGACTGGGAGAACAAGGTCTGGTCAAGCGTATCCACTCAATATCCTGGAAATGACGGCAACTGGGGACAGGCCCTGTCATTCTTCGACGGCAGCAATGACGGAACGGCTGCATTGTCTCCGTTTATTATCTGCGACAGCCGTGGCAACAATGAAGGTCTTCAGATCCTTTACATGGAGAACGGTATCGAGACCCGTCTTGTCGGCTCTCTTGAAGAAGGCGAACTTGCGGGATTTGGCGATCTGTACGGTAATTATTCGACAGGTTCCGCGAAGGCTTTCCTTATTGACGGAGTGCCGTATGTGGCTGTGGCTTCATCCGGTTGGACCCAGGTGTATCTGACCATCCAGCCGGTTGATACCAATGCTGACTACATAATACCGACAGTGGCGTATCCGGGAGCCGAGATATTCCCGTCAGTAGCCGCTTTCTATGACTCGGAGTCAGGCAATGTTTATGTGGCAATGCTTTCGCCAAACAACCAGATTGTCCTCTATACTGTAAGCGTGCAGTATGTATAGTTTCCTGGAGGTTGATTAGCTTTTTCTTCCGGAGCTTCCGTCTCGGTTCGGGAGCTCCGGATATTTTGATTTGAACAATGGACAGATTGCTTGGTTTTTTGCTGTTCTGCATTCCGCTTGTTTCCTTGCTGCCATCATGCAGTCATCCATCTGCAGAAAAGGTAAAATGCCTGTGGTTTACTGCGGATGCTAATTTCCAGCGGTTTTCGTACAAGGATTCAATATGTTATTATCTTGACAAGGCTGCCGAGACGGGATTCAATCATATTGTAGTAGATGTGAAAGGTATCGAGGGAGCGCTTTATGACAGCAGGCTGGTGCCGATGATGACTGAATCCCATGGATTCAGATGTGTCAGGGACTGGGATTATCTTCAGTTTTTCATAGATGAGGCAAGGAAACGCGGGCTGGGTGTCAGTGCTTCCGCTACTGTATTTCCCGCAGGCAGTCCGTATTGGGGTGAAGGTCCGGTATATAATGATCCTGACCTGAAGTCTTTAACCTGTCTGGAATATAAGCCCGAAGGGATGGTCAAGATAGAAGATGACCACAGGAAAGTGGCGGCGTTTATGAATCCTGTTCTTCCTGAAAGTCAGGAATATGCTCTTGAAATGATCCGTGAGATCATTTCAAACTATGATCTGGATGGCTTCTGTATGGATTATTGCCGTTATCCTGATGCTGAAAGTGATTTTTCCGAAGCTTCCAGGATTGCGTTCGAGAAATATATCGGGGAAAAGGTCGCGGACTTTCCGGATGATATATATAGATATGCAGAAGATGGCTCGCGTATTCCGGGCAGATTTTATAAGAAATGGTGGGAATTCAGGTCGATGGTGATACACGATTTCATCTCCAGAGTCAGAGATCTCAGGAATGAGGTGAATCCTGATGTAAGACTTGAATACTGGGCTGCATCCTGGCTGCATGCCATCTATACGCAGGGCCAGAACTGGGCAAGCCCCAGGGCGACATATTATCGTGAATATCTCGATGACTGGGCGACTGAAGATTATGGCAGGACTGGCTTTGCCGATATGATAGATGTGTTTATGACGGGAACGTATCTGGAAAGGGTATGGGGCATGGATGATCCTGAGTCGATAGAGTACGGCATTGCCAGGACTTTGAGAGATATAGATGAGGACTGTTCTGTATATGGTTCGATATATGCCCAGAACTGGAAAAATTTTGAGGATGCGGTATATCTTTCTCTTTCAAGGACGGATGGTCTCGCTGTCTTCGATATCGTTCAGGTGATTGAATTCGGCCTGTGGGATGAAATCAAGCGCGGCATTGACAGGGCGGAGGCTGAATGCTGCAATAAGTGATGTTGTCTGGAATCTGTAAATTTTGATCAATATGAAACTGAAATTATTGTTGTTGCCGGTTATTTTTGCGGGAATTTCTCTTTATTCCTGCGAAAAACCGCAGGATCCGGCAGAAAATCAGGGAACAGGAACAGAAGAGCCTGTTCCAGAGCCTGAACCAGAGCCAGAGCCTGAACCTGAACCAGAGCCTGTGCCTGAAAAACCAGTGGTGTTATGGATTGATGCGGAAGCTAATTTCAGCCGGCTGCGTACCCAGGCTAATATAAGAAAATATCTCGACCTTGCCCAGGAGTCGGGGTTCAACGCGATTGTCGTTGATGTCAAGCCTGTTCAGGGAGATGTCCTGTATGACAGTGACCTGTTCCCGCATTGTACATCGCTGGGCGGGTATACGATAGATGACAGGGGATATGATTATCTCCAGTATTTCATAGACCAGGCCAGGGAACGTAATATGAGGATATCGGTATCCACCACGATAATGCCTATGGGGCTTCCGATGTCCAAGAGTGGTCCGGGCTATACTGATCCGTACTGGGATGACAAGTTCTGTATAGAATATCTGCCGACAGGTCTGCAGGATATCAGGGAGACGGATGATGTATGGAATGTGTTCGCTTTCCTTAATCCTGTGCTTCCTGAAGTCCACGACTACGTAATGAGCCTTGTCGAGGAGGTCGCGACTAAGTACGATTTTGATGGATACGTGCTCGACTATTGCCGGTATATGAATATCAACAGCGATTTTTCGGATGCATCCAGAAAGGCTTTCGAGGCGTATGCGGATGTCACTGTCGAGAACTGGCCGGAGGATATATATACATTCAATTCGGACGACAAGAATGACTATACTCCGGGAGTGCATTACAACAAGTGGATTGAGTGGCGTTCATCTGTCATTCAGGGATATGTCGCAGATATCAGGGAGACTTTGAAGAGAGTCAGGCCTGATGTCGATCTCGAATATTGGGCCGCTTCGTGGTGGCCTCTGCCGCACACGGGACAGAACTGGGCGAGCCCGTCTATCAACTCGACAACTGCATACTGGTGGGCCACGCCTGACTATTACAAGACAGGATTTGCGGATCAGCTCGACATATTCCAGCTTGGGGCCTATCTCAATAAGGTCTACGGCCCTTATGATGCAGAGTCTGTTGAATATGCCATCAACAGGTCAAAGCGAATAATCGGAGATGACTGCACGATATATGGAACCATATCCAGTTCGCGAGGTTTCGATATGGCGGAAGCGGTATATCTCTGCTATAGAGAGACAGCAGGAGTGATGGTGTTCGAACTGAGCCATATCATCAATAATGATGACTGGGCTAATGTCAAGGCCGGGGTAGACAAGGCGAAAGCCGAACTCGGTATTGTCTCATCAGAAGACAACGCAGAGTGACAATGTTTCCATACAGGAGTGCTGTTATGTTTCTGGCCGTATCTTTCGCAGGTATATTCATATCTGCGAAAGATTATCGGCTGACATCTCCCGGAGATGAGAACAGGCATATTTTCGCTCTTTGGGCTGATATACAAAGGCGCTTTCTGCCGTATGTTCGGGCCGACCTATTATTCTTTTGATAGGGGCAGGGTGCATTATGTAGTATTCTATCTTTCCAGAGGATATGTGGGATATATAGAAGAAAGCCAGCTCGAGTGGCTTGAGCGGGATCTGGCCCTTGTTGAACCGGGTTCGACTGTCATCGTGTTTATGCATATTCCGACTTTTTCGAGAGAAGCACGCGCAGGGAATTCCTCCAAAGAGGAATCAAACAGGATAACGGCCAATAGAAATGCGCTGTACCGTATATCTGACTCTCTTTTGGAACATGTCCATCCTCCGTTGGGCGGGCTGTTCTGGCAGTCTCCCTGGAGCTCTGATGGAGTGCCGTGGGGATATATGGTATATGAAATAGATGGAGATGATGTGACCTGGTATTATAAGCCTGTCGGCAAGGGGCCGGAGATGCAGTTTTCTGCCTTTCCTGTCGGAGAGGATCCTCTGAATCCGGCCTGTGTCGTGGTCAATGTATGGAACTGGGACCCTGACTGGAAGGTCTGCTGGTATGAAGACGGGGTCTTCCGGGGCTTCCGTTTCGGCCGGATCTGTCGAGCTGACCTTTAGTTTGTTATCTGTACGCCTTGTCCTCCATTTGCCAGCCTGTCAGGGTGGAGATGTATGGTATGACTATGCTTGCCGTCTTGATGTGTCCATAATAGTTCGGATGCCACGATGCTCCCAGGTCGGAGTCTGAATTGAAGGCCGCCGGCTGTATTGCAGCGTAACTGACATTCTTTATGCCGCTTCGGATGCAGGCGGTCTTTATATATTCTTCAATCCCGGGGTCGTTCTTTGCAGCAAGGCATAGTATCGGCACGTCCTCCCCGTAGCCGGCTCTGATCTTGCCGAGGAGTTCCGCGTACCGGGTGCTGAATATCCCTATTGTCGGCTGCTTCCCGGTGGAGAAGTCGTTTGCGCCGAGGTATATCACGACTATGTCCGGTATGCGGCCGGACTGTCCGTGCCCCCATATGTGTGCCGGATTCTCATCCAGAGCCCTGGAATATCTTTCGACCATTGTGGCCTCTTTCCCGGATGCGTCGTAATTCCTTGCTATTCCCTGTCCGGAGTGGCTGATCAGTACGAAGTCCGAGTCGAAGTATCTTGCCGCGACGGCTGCATAGGTCAGGTTGCAGTTCTCTGTCTCCGCCAGAAAAGGATCGGTGGCCGCTCCGCTTTCCGTGCCGTATCCGCACGTATATGAATCCCCTATGAATTCCATCAGCCTTTCTTTATGCACCGGTGCGGACAGTATCTCTCCTCTGGTGATGAAACTGTGGAACGTGACGGTGCCCTGTTCTCCCTCGGTCCTCTTCTGAAGCAATATTTCGTGCTCTCCTTTCCCGAGATTCTCTGCCAGTACGATTGTGGTGTCTTTGCCGGATGTCTTGATGACAAAGTCCTCTTTTTCGGAAAATCCGCTGTCGACCCAGACGTTGAAATAATTGGCTTTTGTGTCCGAGCATGTCAGGGCTATATACGGGCCGGTGAACCGGATCCTTACACTGACTCCTGACCAGTCGAACGATACGCCCGAGCTGTCTGTGACCGTCCTGCCGCAGTAGCCTATGCGCGAGTCGGATGCAGGCGTTTCCGTAAGTTCCCTTCCTGCTGATGCAGTGGACAATGATGACAGCATTGCGGCTGCCATAATGATGAGAGTCCTTGCGAGATTCTGGATATTCATATCATTCTTATTTTTTAACAGGTTCAAAATTAGTAAAAATTTTTAAAATAAAATGAGTATGTGATGAAAAAATTGCTATATTTGCGGGTGTTACGTGCAATTTTGGGAGGAACATATGTAATTTTTAAAATTTTATATCTTATGACAAGGCTATATCTATTTGTTGTAACAATCGTAATCAGTGCGTTTTCCGCAGGTGCCTATGACAAGGAATATTATGATGCATCTGCCTTCCCCGTATACGGCAAGTCGGATGACAATACACTGTCCAGATATGAACGTCTCCCCTCGGAATGCGAGACGGTCAGCAGGCCGGCTCTATGGAGACTCGGGCGGAACTCGGCTGGACTGTACATCCGTTTCCGTTCCAATTCCACCTCCATCAGCGTAAGGTGGACGTCAAGGTACGGGACAAAGATGAATCATATGTGCGACACCGGAATCAGGGGGCTTGACCTGTATGCGTTGTACGAGGGAGACTGGAGATTCGCGGGAAGTGCGCGTCCGGAAGGAATGACCAGCGATGTCGTCGTCGTGAAGAATATGGATGGGGAATACAGGGAGTATATGCTGTATCTGTCCCTCTATGATGGTGTCACGTCTCTTGAGATCGGTGTGGATGAGGGAGCGGAGATAGGGCAGCCGCAGGTCGACAGCCCTGCAAGTGACAGGCCGGTGGTGGCCTACGGCACAAGCATATTGCAGGGAGGCTGTGTGAGCCGTGCCGGAATGGCGCATACGGCCGTGCTGGGACGGGCGATAGACAGGGAGGTGATCAATCTCGGGTTCAGCGGGAATGCCTTACTGGACTATGAGATAGCCGAACTGATGGCATCTGTCCCTGATCCGGCTCTGTATATTCTCGATTATGTTCCCAATGCAAGGGCGGAAATGATCGATGAGAAGGCGGAGAGATTCTTCAGGATAATCAGGGATGCGCATCCGGATGTGCCGGTTGTGTTTGTCGAGGACCCGGACTTTACGCATACGGTGTTTGACAGTGCGATACGTGAGGAGGTGAAGTCGAAGAACGAGGCGCAGCGCCGTCTGTTTGAAAGACTTGTGGATATGGGGGAAAAGAATGTCTATTATGTGCGTTCGGAAGGAATGATAGGCGAGGATGGGGAAGCGACGGTGGATGGAATCCATTTTACGGATCTCGGTTCGGAAAGATATGTCAGGCATATACTCCCTGTAGTGAAGAAGGCGCTGAGGCGTTCTCTTTAGACCGGGTACCGGCGATTTTGGTTTAGATGCAGGATCAAATTTTAAATAACAGTAGTTATGGATTTCAATAATTTGGCTGAAAGATACAGGAAAGAGCTCCTGGAAAACTGTCTGCCGTTCTGGCTCGAGCATTCTCAGGACAAGGAGTACGGAGGTTATTTCAGTTGTCTGGACCGGGATGGAAGCGTCTACGACACGGACAAGTTCATCTGGCTCCAGGGCAGGGAGGTATGGCTGTTCGCCATGCTGTACAACAAGGTGGAACACAGACCTGAATGGCTTGACTGCGCTGTGCAGGGCGCGGAATTCCTGAAGAAGTACGGACATGATGGCAGCTATGATTTCTATTTTTCCCTGACAAGGACAGGGAAGCCGCTGATCCAGCCGTATAATATCTTTTCAAACACTTTTGCGTGTATGGGCTTCGCCCAGCTTGCGGAAGCGACAGGGAAGGATGAATATGCGGAGATAGCGAAGAAGACATTCGCGAGAATACTGGCAAGGCGTGACAACCCTAAAGGGCGCTGGGAGAAGAGCTGCCCGGGAACCAGGCCGATGAAGGGATTCTCCCTTCCGATGATCATCTGCAATATGGCTCTGGAGATAGAGAGCATCATCGGTGACAGGGAATTGCTGGATAAGACGATAGAGGAATGCCTCAATGAGGTGCTCGGGGTCTTCTACAAGGATGAGGTCGGTATGATGGTCGAGAATGTGTCATCGGTGGATGGAAGCCTGATCGACTGCTTCGAAGGCAGGCTGATAAATCCAGGGCATAATCTGGAGGCTCTGTGGTTCCTTATGGACCTCGGGGTGAGGCTGGACGACAGGGCTCTGGTGGAGAGATGCGTAAAGATCTCGCACAATGTGATAGAGTATGGCTGGGACAAGGAATACGGCGGGATATATTATTTCATGGACAGGAAAGGGCATCCGCAGCAGCAGCTTGAGTGGGACCAGAAACTGTGGTGGGTCCATATCGAGTCTGCGATAGCGATGCTCAAAGGCTATCAGCTGACAGGGGATATGACAAGCCTTGAGTGGTTCCGCAGGCTCGACAGCTATATGTGGGAGCATTTCAAAGACAAGGAATATCCTGAATGGTACGGCTATCTGAACCGCAGGGGAGAGGTGCTGCTGCCTTTGAAAGGAGGCAAGTGGAAGGGCTGCTTCCACGTACCGAGAGGCCTGTACCAGATATCTTCCATAGCGGACAGAATATAGTGGACTGTCTTTTCGTTTGCCGTTAGCGGCTACGCCCAAAACATGGTCAAGGGTACGATAACTGACGAACATGGCGATCCTCTTGCAGTTGTAAGCGTCATTGTCAAGAACACTACCCGTGGCGTTGCAAGTGACCTGGACGGAAACTACTCCATTCAGGCCAGTTCTTCCGAAACGCTGGAATTCAGTTTCCTGAGTATGTTTACAGAAGAAAGGAAAATCGGAAACCAGTCAGTGATTAATGTGATTATGCGGGAAGACAGGACCAATCTGCAGGAGGTGGTGGTGGTCGGATACGGCCAGCAGAAGAAAATCCATCTTACCTGAGATGGCTATTCTCTGCCTCAGATGCCGGTATAGTCGGGTTTAGAAACAGTTGGAATGGTAAAGAGAAGAATATTGACCGGTCTTCTGCCTGTTGCCGGGATGTTGTGTCTTGTATTGTCTGTGCAGTGTACTGTACGGGAAAGGGAGTATGACGTCCTGGTCATAGGCGGAGGAACATCCGGCACGGCGGCGGCCATACAGGCGGCAAGGAGCGGGGCGGATGTCCTGCTTGTAGAGGAATTCGGATGGCTGGGGGGAATGCTCACTTCAGCCGGAGTCAGTGCCACGGACGGGTGTAAAGCCTTGAGGGGCGGTATATGGTCTGAGTTCAGGGACAGTCTTGAATGCTGGTACGGTTCTCCGGATTCGTTGAGGACGGGATGGGTGAGCAGTGTTATGTTCGAGCCTTCTGTCGGGGCGAGGATATTCGGAAACATGGCAGCGCGGGAAAGAAATCTCAGCGTGGAGTTCAATACTGTGGCGACAGGGTTTACGAAGCTGGATGACGGCTGGTCAGTGACCCTTGAAGGACGTGACGGTATCAGTACGGTGCGGACAAAGATACTCGTGGATGGAACCGAGCTCGGAGATGTGGCGAAGGCTGTCGGCATTCCGTATGACATAGGTATGGATTCGGCTGCTGATACAGATGAGGACATAGCCCCGGAGACAGGAAACGATATCGTCCAGGATATCACGTATGTAATGATCCTTTATGATTACGGGCATCCTGTCCCTGTTCCCGAACCGGATGACTACACTCCTTCGGAATTTGCCTGCTGTTGCGAGAATGTACAGTGTATCACTCCGAAGGAGCCGGAAAGAATGTGGCCGAAAGAGAAGATGATCACATATGGCAGGCTCCAGAACGGAAAGTATATGATCAACTGGCCGATAGAGGGTAACGACTATTATTGCAACGTCATAGATGCCGACCCTGAAATACGTCATAGAGAGTTTGAGAAAGCGAAGCAGAAGTCTCTCAGGTTCCTGTATTTTCTCCAGAATGAACTCGGATATGTCAATCTCGGCATTTCTGATGAGTTCCCTACTGCTGACGGATTCCCGTTTATACCGTATCACCGGGAATCCCGCAGGATAGAGGGCAGGGTCAGGTTTGACCTGAATGATATCATAAGTCCGTATGACCGGACTGACAGGCTGTACAGGACTGCGGTTGCGGTAGGGGATTATCCTGTGGATCAGCATCATACTGCGTATCACGGCTGGGAGAGCCTCCCTGATGTACATTTTCATCCCATACCTTCCTGGAGTCTGCCGGCAGGAGTGATGATGCCGCAGATATATGATGATGTGCTTGTAATCGAAAAATCAATATCCGTTACGAATATCGTCAACGGCACTACCCGTCTCCAGCCTGTAGTGCTTCAGCTCGGGCAGGCCGCCGGCGTGATTGCAGCCATTGCGGCGGAGAATGACTGCGGTGTGTCAGAGGTGTCTGTAAGGGAAGTGCAGAAGAAATTGCTTGATGCAGGAGCCTATCTTGTGCCGTTGCTGGATCTGCCTCCGGATAATGTCTGGTTCGGAACTCTCCAGCGTATTGCCCTGACCGGTATAATACGGTATTATGGAGTCAATTCAGGCTGGTCGAATCAGTCCTGGATATATGCGGACAAGGTAATGCTGTCATCGGATCTTCTGGAAGGGCTGGAAGATTTCTATGGAGGATTGAAACATGTTGACGGCAGCGCCATAGTCTTTCCGGAACCGGAGACAGATACGGTGGATGTGAAGCAGCTTGCCGCATTTGTGTCGGCGGTCGATGATGACTGTGTGCAGCGGGAAGACAATGCCGAGGCCTATGGTTCCGTCATTGATTGTCTGAAGACGGTATCTGGCAGGGATTATTCCGGTGAAGATGTCCTCAGCCGTCTGGAATGCGCTGTCGTGATCGATTCATTGCTTGATCCGTTCGGAAGATACGATGTCGACATCTATGGCAATCCGATCCCGCTTCGATATACACCATAAGAGGCATCGGTCCGTCTGCGACAACAAAGTCAGGAACACATACTTTGCCGACGATCCCGAAAAATCTTCCATCTCAATCTCATCAGAAATCAAATCGGAAGATTTATTTTCCATAAACGATTGGCAATTAAAGTGCTGCGACGATCTTACGGACATTCTGCAACTTTTCCATAAATGATTTATCCCGTTTGGCTGTAAGCATATTGTATCTTGCCTGCATCTGCAAAAGTGATTCTGCGGGAATATCCAATGCCGCCTCGACAAGCAATGCAAGTTCTGTATTCACATTCCTCTTGCCGTTCAGTACTTCATTGAGCAACGTGTATGAAATCCCCATTTCTGCCGCCAGCTGCCTCTGGGATATTTTTCTATATTCCAATTCATCTTTCAGTACTTCCCCAGGATGTGTCGGTCGGAAAGGCTCAAGATTGTTCGCTATCATATTCGGGTCTATCCCTTTAATGGAAGTAATCATATCTTTCTTATTTATAATGGTTTGATAATTCCGTTATATTGCAGATTGTCGCTACGCTTTGCCCATCTACAGTATATTCTTCAAATTCTATCCTGTACTGGTCATTTACTCTGACAGAGGACAGTCCTTTTTTATCTCCTTTCAATTTCTCGTAATTCAATGAGTTTATCCTCATTAAAGACAATGTGTCGGGTAAACTCATCATCGTATCTATCACTCGGACATATCTGTTGATTATCTGTGGTTGGTATCTGTGCTTCTTGTCACTTGTTTTTCCTGTGGCATACAGTTCTTTCAGATAATCCTTGTCAAAAAGTATATCCATTTCCCGATTGTTTCTGCAAAAATAATCATTTTATTAAAATTCACAAAAAAGTGAATATATTTTGATTGTTATTCATTATTTTGAAATTCATACCTAATTATATAAGAAAGCCACCTGATCTCTTTTACCGGATCACCTGGAAAACACTGTGTCAACAACAGTAAAGAGTGGAGAATCTGTTACACACGTAAGTTCTTATCATTCCGATCTTCGGTTTATTGTCATTCCGATCTTCGGCTTATTGTCATTCCGAGCGGCAGCGAGGAATCTGTTCCGAAGATCGTCCGAAACTGCATCACTTGATATGTAGCCTGTGCGCAGAGACGTCGACCTAGCCGCGTCTCTGCGCATAAAACAACACTTCTCCACGAGGATATCAGTTCATCGACTTTCCCCTTTTGCCTATGCAAACGGAGACAGCGTCCGTGCAGGCAGAGGACGAGGGAGGACGAGAGATATGCACCGCTGACCCTTGATATACACTCCCAGTGGCATCATCGGGGAGCATATCTCCATAAAAATGTCGAGATATGCGCGGCCGATCCTCGATATATGCTTTCTACGGCATCATCCCTGTGCATATCTCCAGGGATGTGTGCAGTGAAGAAGTTGGAGCCAGCCATCACCGTCGGCTGCCTGACGGACCGCGAACAAGCTAAATTTGTATCTTATTGAAATATAGTCTGTTACAAAAATCGACTGTTCGCGGTCCCTACTTTTTCGAGGGGACCACGAACAAGGTTATTTTGCATTACGTTGTGTCTCAATGGATTACAAAAAGTTGATGTTCGCGGTCCGTCGGTCGGCGATGAGACCCGGAGTGGTGCTCCGGATCCTTCACTCCGCCTGCGGCTCCGTTTATGCTGACAAACAACGGTTGCATTCCAGGATGACAAAAGAGGGGCTTCGTTCAGGACAGAGTAGAACTCGGATCGACAGAGTAGGGCCTGCTCCAGGAATGACAGAGCAGAACCTGCCCGGAAGGACTGTGACAGCAGGAGTATATAACAAAAAAATCCCGAAGTCGCCAGACTTCAGGATTTTGCTTTGATTTGCCCTTCCGGGTGGTGGGAGCAGAGGGAGTCGAACCCCCGACCCTCTGCTTGTAAGGCAGACGCTCTGAACCAACTGAGCTATGCTCCCTTTTAAAAGAACTGCCTTTGGAGAGGTTTTCTCTCGAAAGGACTGCAAAGGTAGATAAAAATTCCGATTCTACAAATTTTTCTTTTCTGACTTGTCCTTTTTATCTCCTTTTCTGGGAAACCAGCCTTTCTCTACCCTTTTTTTCTGCTCGAACAGTTCGAGGATTGACCAGAAACTCGAGAATGCGGCGACCCCCGTTATGGTGGACCATACGAGGTTGTCCAGAAGAAGTGACAGGGTGCAGAATCCAGCCCCAACAAGCAGAAATACCCACCAGCACCGTGTCCCGAAATGGTATTCAGCTTTTATGACAATCGGATGACAGATCCCGATAATGAGAAAAGTGGCGAGTCCCACAAGTATTCCGGCTATGTTCATATATTAAGTGTGTCGTGTAAATGTGTTTTTATTCTGGCGGCTGGCAAAGATAATCAAATATTCCGATTATATTTGCAGGCTCTAATGATTATGACTATAAGTTGGTATTTCTATGGACAGGAATAGTTATGCACTGGGTATGAGCATTGCCCACAATATGCTTTCTTCAGGAGTGAAGGACATTGCCTTTGATGATTTTGCAGCCGGACTGAGGGCTGTGCTTACAGGAGCCGAACCTGCCGTCAGCTTCGAGGAGGCGGCCGGGCTTCTGGACAAGTATTTCGCAGAAATCGAGAAGAAGCAGAAGGCGGAGGCGGCAGCCGTGAATGCAGCCGTGAAGCAGGAAGGAGAGGAATTCCTTGCCGCCAATGCAAAGAAGGAAGGTGTGAAGGTGCTTCCGGACGGACTTCAGTACAAGGTCATAAAGGAAGGGACCGGGAAAAAGCCTGGCAAGACCAGCAAGGTGAAATGCCATTATGAGGGACGTTTTATCAATGGAAGCAAGTTCGACAGCTCGTATGACCGGAACCAGCCGGCCGTCTTCGGTCTGGACCAGGTGATATATGGCTGGACAGAGGGCCTGCAGCTGATGTCCGAAGGCTCGAAATATGAGCTTTATATACCATATGCACTCGGATACGGGGAATCCGGTGCTCCTGGAGCCATTCCTCCATTCAGTGCACTTGTGTTCACTGTAGAACTTCTGGAAGTCCTTTAGTGGCAGGTATGGAAAAGCTGACTCTGCTGGTCGATGCGGGAGGGACCAAGACGGACTGGGCCCTTGTGGCGGACGGTGAGGTCTTCCGGTACAGGACAGGCGGGATAAACCTGTCGGTGACGGGGAAGGAAAGGATCCTGGCGACGGTCATTGCCGCGGCCGATCAGATGGGGGACAAGGCCTCGATGGTCTCCGATATAAGGTATTACGGAGCGGGAGTGGTAGGCCGGAGGCGTATCGTCGAACTTGATGCAGTGCTGAAGAATGTCTTCCCAGGAGTATCGGTTGCATACGGTACAGACCTTCTTGCTGCGGCGGAAGCAGGTCTGGAGACCCGGACGGGGCTGGTGTGCATATTGGGTACGGGATCCAACAGCGGAGTGTACAACGGGCGTTCGATAGTGGCGAATATCCATCCGGGAGGATACGTTCTCGGAGATGAAGGCAGCGGGAGCTTCATAGGCAAGGCTCTGCTGGCGGACTATATCAAGGACAGGCTCCCATCGGGAATCCGGCAGAAGCTGGATGATGCCTACGGCCTTTCGTACGGGAAGATAGTGGAGAATGTGTATATGGGCGGCAATCCGGCATGCTATCTGGCATCGTTCGCCCCGTTTGTCTTTTCTTGCAGAGGCGATGACTATGCTGACAGCCTGATAGACAGCAGCCTCAGGAGTTTTATGGAAAGGTCCCTGCTTCCGTACGGTGATATGGAAATGTTTCCGGCAGGACTCTCCGGTGTGGAAGTGGCTGTAGCAGGATCCGTCGGGTATGAGTGTATGGACGAACTGAAGTGCATAGGGAAGGAATATGGACTTGTCTTCAGCCGTTTTGTAAAGAATCCGGTCGATGAACTGGCGGAAAGGCTGTCATCAGCGAGGGACAGCCGGTGAAAGTCCGGACGGGACCGTATGGTACCTAAGAAGAGATTGAAATTATATGTATAAGGAAAATTATCCATCTGTGCTGCTTGAGGAAGCAGTCGATGCCATCAGCTCTCTGCCTGGAGTCGGACGGAAAGGGGCGCTGCGGCTGGCTCTGCATCTGCTGAAACAGCCTGTCGAGAATGTACATCATCTCTCTTCTGCAATAGACAGGCTCAGGGATGAGGTGCATTATTGCTCGGAATGCAGTATGATAGCGGATGGGGATATCTGTACAGTCTGTTCGGACCGTAGCCGCGACCATAATACAATCTGTGTCGTCGAGACAGTGAGGGATGTAATGAGCATCGAGAATACGGGCCAGTACAGAGGGGTATATCACGTTCTGGGAGGAAAGATATCCCCGATTGATGGTGTAGGGCCTTCAGATCTGACGATATCACGGCTGGTGGAGAGGGTGAAGGCCCTCGCAGGAGCTGAGTCTCAGGTCGAAGTCATCTTCGCTCTCAGCGGCGGGGTGGAGGGCGAGACGACCGCTTTCTACATATACCGCCAGCTCTCCTGTCTGGGGATCAGGGTGTCATCCATTGCCAGAGGGCTTGGGTTCGGAGATGAACTGGAGTACGCGGATGAGCTGACGCTCGGCCGTTCGATCGTCAACCGTCAGGAGTTCCATCCCTGACTTCAGAAGTACTGTAAGTCAGACATTGAATTCCCGGCCCTGGCCGGAAGGAATGAACATACACAACAATTACAGAGTATGACAATAGCGGAGATAATATTGATGGCGTTGTCATTGAGCGTCGATACGCTTGTGGTATCTATGTGCGGCGGTGTCTCGCTCGGCCGCATAACGGCAGGGAAGGTGCTGAAGGTGGCATCCGCATTCGCTGTCATGCAGACGGCCCTTCTTTCTGCCGGATGGCTGTTCGGAAACTCTATAGTAAGATATATCGAGAGCATAGCCGGAGTCGTAGGCTTTCTGCTTCTTCTGTATATAGGGGTGAATATGATCAGGGGTGCGTTGAAGAAAGAATCTGACGACCATGTGGATCTGTCCGGAATACGTAATCTTCTTCTTGCAGCGGTGGCCACAAGTATCGATGCCGCTGCGGTCGGTGTCTCGCTGGCAATGGCGGAACTTGATAAGACATCGATTGTGCTTTCTGTCGCGTCTGTCTTCACTGTGACTGCGGCTGCTGCCGTGGCCGGGATTGCAGGAGGATGCACCATAGGGCTCCGTTTCGGCAGGCCGGCGCAGATAGCCGGAGGCATTGTCCTCATTGCCATCGGACTCAACATTTTGCTGGGATAATCTGTCCGGATTATAAAGATTTTTCTTGACTTCGTGAAGTTAACGACTGGATTATGTCCTGTCTAAAATGAGGGAGTAAAATGAGACAGATCCTGGTATTCATACTGTTATGCCTTGCATTCCTGCCTGATCTGAATGCCGCTCCAGTATCCATTGTCGGCAGCGTGACGGACAAGGAGGACGGCAGGCCGGTAGAGCTGGCCAACGTGACTGTCCGTGATGATGACAGGAAGATCATAGCCATCTGTGCTACGGACAGCAACGGGAAATTCAGTCTCAATGTCCACAAAACGGGGAAATATACCATAAGTATCACCTGTATAGGGTATGAGACTTGGGAGGAACCTCTGGAATGCCAGGAGAATGCAGACCTCGGGCAGATACGGCTGAAACCAAGTCAGGAAAGCATTGCCGGGGTCGTGGTGACATCACGGACTCTTATCAGACGGGAGTCGGACAGGATAGTTTACGATGTGCTGGAGGATCCCGATGCGGGAAGGCTGGATATGGCCGCCTTCATGTCGAAGATTCCCGGTCTGAAGAAGTCGGTACGGGATGGAGACCTGGAATACAAGGGCAGGTCCGTGACAAGGATATTGATAGATGACAAGACCAATCCTATGATAAATGAGGGCCGGCAGTATCCGATGGATTTTATCCGGGCTGACTATATGTCGAAGATAGAGCTGGTCCTGCCCGGTTCTCCGGAATACGACAACTCCGAGCCTCTGCTGGTTATCAGCCTTTCCCGTCCGCTGCCATACGGGGCGGCAAGTCAGATAAGGGCGTCTGCTTCGACAAGAAACGAGTATGATGGCACCATCGATGCGGTGGCGAATACTCCGATAGTCGGCATAGGGGTCAAATATGGATACGGTTATACGCATAACCCGGCTGATATACGTCTGAATGAGCGGGTTTCCGGTATGGACGGGGCTGAATCGGCAGACAGGCTGGAAAGTTACAGCGAAAGCAGGGATGAAGTGCAGAGCCACAGTCTGGGGCTGAACCTGTTCCGGTCCGTGCTGCGGGATAAGGTAGACCTTGCCGTCTCCCTGGATGCAGACCGCTCTGAAACGCATTCTGCCGCTTTAAGCCGCGTGGTCAGTACAACCTCGGGAGAGGGCGTGACAGGTTCCGTAAGTCCGGACGGGTCAGGAACGGGGAGTCCTGTCTCCATGTCAGGAAGTTCGTTGTCCCCTTTCCGGCTGAACGGAGGCTTCTCCGCCGGATATTCCTGGTCCAGAGGAAACGAACTGGAACTAAAGTACACGTTCAGGCAATCGGAGTCTTCTTCGGATCAGATATTTGAAAATGAGGGGACGGCTGGTACCGGAACAAGGAATACATCTTTCAGATCATCAGCAGAGCACAATGTCTCCGCGAATTTGAGAATGAGAATAGCAAAAAGATTTTCCTTCAAGGCGGAACTGGGATATATGCACAGGAAATATTATAACGTATCTTCCTATGGTACGGCCGGTACGGGCGGGATGGATTACATTCAGGGCGTGGCGTATGCCGACGGAATTTTCCTGGGCAGTTTCCTTGACCGCAGACTGGGATGCTCGCTTATCCTTCATCTTGAGAACGTCAATGACAAAGGAGTCAACCTGGCATCCGGCAGTCCGCTGGACTATAATGAATTCAATGTGATTCCCCGTCTGTCCCTGTCCTGGAGGGCGTGGAAGAACGGGTCTCTGGGATTTTCCTACACCGTCCGTTCGCGCCGCCCGCGGAATGAGATGCTCGACCCTTATGTGGATATGACAGATCCCTACAATCTGAAAGCCGGCAATCCTGATCTGCGTGGGGAAATCAACCATAATATGTCCTTGTCGGTAAGCCATGATTTCGATGCGGACTGGCTGGATTTTACCTCACTGTCGGTCTCGTATTCGGTCACTCCCGGGGCCATAGAGCGGGTTTCCTACATTGACGGCGACAATGTGATGACAACTACCTATGAGAATCTCGCCAGGAAGGATGCACTCGGCATGAAACTGTCTGCCAGATTCAATATAACGGACAGGATCAACCTGGACCTTGATGCCAGTGCGTCGCGGAATTCATACCGGTTCTCACAGGAAGCGGAAAACATATACTGGTCGTTCAGCGGCAGTGAGGCCATCAATTTCAATTTGAAATACTTTACTGTGAGCCAGCACTTTTTCCTTTCTCCCGTGATGTCGGCCCAGACCCGCGATCTATGGATGGAACCGGTGCTGGGAATAGGCATATACAGGTATTGGGAGAAAATCAGGCTGAGGACTTCGATAGACTGCGGAGATCTTCTGTATGGCAGGTCCTTCAGGCGGAACGTCACGGCAGGGGATGGCTTCGTGAACACTTCCAGTATAATGAGGCAGGGAAGATATGTGCAGTTTTCCCTCTCCTGGACCATAGGCAGGTTCAGGAATACCCCGTATGTGAAGCATACTTCATTCGACCTGGACTGACTTTTGTCAGATAGTCGTCAAATATTTTGTCCGGACGAAAGAATTTGTTACTTTTGCAGGCTTTTCCTTGTGTAAAGCACTGTAAGTGGCGTACAGCTGAAGTCTAATCTCCGACGACTGGGCCGGACAAAAACAGGCAAGGTATGATTTCAATCTACTACAAGGCAGAAGGACAGATCGAAGTTTCCCAGTCGCTGACGGATTTCCAGAAACTTGACAGACAGGATGTCGTATGGATCGACCTCTATTCTCCGGAAGGTGACGAGAAGAGAGGGGCGGAGGCCTTTCTCGGTACGACTATCCAGAGCAGGGCGCAGGCCGAGGAGATCGAGAGTTCTTCGCGTTTCTCCGAAACAGACAATGCCATATTCGCAAATACGAACTTCCTTATTCCTGGACCTGAGGAATATTCGATGGAGAGTGTGTCCTTCATACTCACCGACAGCGTGCTGACGACTGTCCGTGAATGTCCTCTGAGGAGTTTCACCGACCTTCAGCGCAGGATGCAGGCCTTTCCGAAATTCTATCCTTCAGGCAACATCGTTTTCGTGAGTATCCTTGAGCAGAGGGTCGACCTTGATGCCGATATGATAGAGCTGATGTCAAAGGAAATCGCACAGTACAACAGAAAGGTCAGCCTGGGTGAGGATATCAACGAGGAATTCCTCCTTGATATCAACCAGCTGCAGGAGAATACAATGCTGGTAAGGGAGAACATAGTGGACAAGCAGAGGGTCGTGTCCAACCTGCTGAAGACAGACCTTTTCCCGCAGGATCTGAGGAGCAAGCTGAATGTGCTGCTGAAGGATATATCCTCCCTGATCAATCATACGAACTTCAGTTTCGAGAGGCTTGAGTATCTGCAGAATACCGTCATCGGTCTTATCAATCTCGACCAGAACAAGATAATGAAGGTGTTCACGCTTGTATCGCTTTTGCTGATGCCTCCGACACTGATCGCCAGCTTTTTCGGGATGAATGTGGATCTCCCGATGACCGGTCTGTGGTGGGACTGGGTGCTCATCCTCGGGCTTATGGTGATATCGTTTGCCATTATCCTGCTGATATTCAAGAAAAGAAAAATGCTTTAGTATTTTGAAAATCCGATTATTATGCATATCTTTGCCCGCCTTTCGGAAAGACGGGCTTTTCTTTCTTTCCGGGGCAAGAGATAATGTTTAACCACTAGTCTGTTTTTATTTGTTTTAATTATGGAAGAAATCAAACCAGCAGTTGCAGAGGAGTCTCCGGCAGTGGAGGCAGCCGAGGCACGAGTAGAGGCCGCTGCAGCAGAAGAATCCCAGAATGTGGCTCTGAATGCCTCGGTCGATCCGGACAAGTTCGACTGGGATGCGTTCGAGAATGATGGCGATGTCTACGGCAATGAAGACCGCAAGGCAGTCGCAGAAGAGTATGACAAGACCCTTTCAAAGGTAGTCGAGAACGAAGTCGTTGAAGGCGTCGTGACAGCTATCACCAAGAGGGAGGTCATTGTCAATATCGGTTACAAGAGCGAAGGCGTCATTATGGCTCCTGAGTTCCGTTACAATCCTGACCTCAAGGTCGGTGACAAGGTCGAGGTCTATGTGGAGACAGCCGAGGACAGGAAAGGACAGCTTATCCTTTCCCACAAGAAGGCACGTGCGCTCCGCTCCTGGGATATGGTCAACGATGCATATAACAACAACGAGATTGTCAAGGGTTATGTCAAGACCCGTACGAAAGGCGGTATGATCGTGGATATCTTCGGTATCGAGGCGTTCCTCCCTGGTTCGCAGATCGATATCAAGCCTATCCGTGACTATGACCAGTTCGTGGACACCACCATGGACTTCAAGATCGTGAAGATCAACCAGGAGTTCAGGAACGTGGTCGTTTCACACAAGGCTCTCATCGAGGCGGAGCTCGAGCAGCAGAAGAGCGAGATCATCAGCAAGCTCGAGAAAGGCCAGGTACTCGAAGGTACTGTCAAGAACATCACCAACTACGGAGTATTCGTGGATCTTGGCGGTGTTGACGGACTCATCCACATCACTGACCTTTCATGGGGCAGGATCAACCATCCGGAAGAGGTCGTTCAGCTCGACCAGAAGATCCGTGTCGTTATCCTCGATTTCGACGAGTCCAAGAAGAGAATCGCTCTTGGCCTGAAGCAGCTTACAGTTCATCCTTGGGATGCACTCGATCCGAACCTCAAGGTTGGAGACAAGGTGAAAGGAAAAGTTGTCCTGATTGCAGACTATGGCGCATTCGTAGAGATAGAGCCAGGTGTTGAGGGTCTTATCCATGTGTCTGAGATGTCATGGTCTCCACGCCTCCGTATCGCTCAGGACTTCCTGAAAGTAGGCGACGAGGTAGAGGCTCAGATCCTTACTCTCGACAGGGAGGAGAAGAAGATGTCCCTCGGTCTGAAACAGCTCGTTCCGAATCCATGGGAGAATATCCGCGAGAAATATCCTGTAGGTTCAAAGCACTCGGCTATCGTGCGCAACATCACCAACTTCGGTGTGTTTGCAGAGCTTGAGGAAGGTATCGAAGGCCTTGTTCATATCAGCGACATATCATGGACCAAGATCAAGCATCCTTCAGAGTTCGTGAAGGTAGGGGACAAGATTGATGTTGTCATCCTCGACTTCGATGAGGACAACCACAAGCTCAGCCTTGGACACAAGCAGCTCCTTCCTAACCCATGGGATGAGATTGAGAACAATTTCGCAGTAGGAACCGAGGTTGAAGGTACTGTTGCCAGCATTTCTGATAAGGGTGCAACCATCACCTTCCCTGGCGATATCGAGGCTACCTGCTTCAACAAGGAGCTTGTCAAGGAGGACGGTTCAGTGCCTGCAGTAGGCGAGACTCTGAAGTTCAGGGTAGTTGAGCTCAGAAGGAGCACCAAGAAGATCATCGTGTCACATGCCAAGACTTACAGCGCTGAGGAGCCTAAGGCAAGCAAGCCTGCATCTGAGGCAGACAACACCAAGAAGGCTGTCAAGAAGATCAATTCAAATATCGAGAAGACAACCCTTGGAGACATCGATGCACTTGCTGCCCTTAAAGACAAGCTTGAGAAAGGCGAATAATCGATGGATTTCACTCTGAATATATTGGGCACGGCTTCGGCCCTGCCCACTATTAACAGATATCCCAGCGCCCAGGTACTCGATGTACATGGGCGCTTGTTTTTGTTTGACTGCGGGGAAGGTGCCCAGATGCAGATGCGCAGGATGGGACTGTCTTACCTGAAGGTGGATGTGTTCTGCCTTTCCCATATCCATGGGGACCATCTTTTCGGCCTTTTCGGCCTGCTTTCCACTATGGGCATGCTTGGCAGGAAGTCCCCTTTGCAGATTTTTGCTCCCCGTTCGTTCGGACCTATACTCAAGTTCTTCCTGTCCTATTTTGGGGAAGGGCTCCAGTTCAGGATCGAGTATCATCCCCTTTCCATGAAATCTCCGGAAAAGGTGTATGAGACCAAGTCCGTGGAGCTGTCCGCTTTTCCGCTCCGTCACAGGATAGAGACTTACGGATTCCTGCTCAGGGAGAAAGAGCCTCTGAGAAATGTCCGTAAAGACTGTATCGAAAAATATTCTCTCGGGATAGCCGAGATGGCAAGGCTCAAAAACGGGGAAGATATCGTCAGAAGTGACGGGACAGTGATATCCAACGGGGATGTGACCTACCGTCCGTATGATCCCCGTTCCTATGCGTACTGTAGTGACACAGCCCCTTTCCCGGAGCTCGCTTCATGGGTGCATGGGGTGGATCTCCTTTATCATGAAGCCACATTTACGGCTCCTATGGAGGAAACTGCTGCCGCCACATTCCATTCTACGGCTGCCAAGGCTGCGGAGTGTGCCGCTGAGGCGCAGGTGAAAAAGCTTGTCGTAGGCCATTATTCGTCCCGATACAGGGATTTGCAGCCTTTTATGGATGAAATCCTCCCGATTTTCTCCAAGGTGGTGCTGGCGCATGAGGGAGATGTGATAGAAGTCCCTTTGCGCAGGTATTTGGGATGACATTTTTGTTTATTTTTGCCGTGTTTTAATCAATATGCGAATGAACAGGATTACTGCCTTTGTCTTTTTGTTTGCCGTGCAGCTGCAGTTTGCCTTTGCAGTTCTTGCAGCTGATACACCACAGGAGAGATATATCGACACATGGTATCGTGTGGCCGTGTCGGAGATGTACCGTAGTGGTGTTCCTGCAAGCATTACTCTGGCCCAGGGACTGCTTGAGTCGGCAAGCGGACAGTCTGAACTCGCTGTCAGGGCAAACAACCATTTCGGCATCAAATGCCATGACTGGAGAGGCCAGAAAGCGTATTTCGATGATGACAGGAAGGGGGAGTGCTTCAGGAAATATCCGCACGCGGAGGCGTCTTTCAAGGACCATTCGGATTTCCTCAGGTACAGGGACAGGTACAAGTTCCTGTTCGATCTCGACAAATCGGACTATAAGGGATGGGCCTACGGGCTGAAGAAGGCCGGTTATGCTACCGATCCTGCGTATCCGCGCAAACTGATAGACCTTATTGAAAAATACGGCCTTGACAAGTATGATGACTACACGCTGGCTGATATCGGTGACAGGAAAGCGACCGGTGTTTCAGACAAGGCGGCAAGGAGGGCCGAGAGAAAAATGGCGAGGGAAGCGCGTAAGGCGGCGAGACAGGCAAAACGGGCAGGAATGTCGACTGCATCCGGAATCCCGGAGTCTCCTGTGCTGATCGAGACTCCTGTACCGGTCGGGGAGGGGGAATATGAGAAATTCAGCTTTTCCATGTCAAGGCAGATGTATTCCCAGAACAAAGTGCCTTTCATATATTCGGTTGAAGGGGAGACCTATGCCTCCATAGCCCGTAACTACAATCTCTTCACGGGTGAAATCCTGCGTTTCAATGATGTGGAGCAGGATTCGGAATTGGCTCCGGGGACAGTGGTGTATCTCCAGCCCAAGAAAGCCAGGGCGGCAAAGCTGGTCGATAAATATATCGCGGAGGGAGGCGAGACACTTTGGGAGATTTCCCAGAGGTTTGCTGTGAAGATGAAGAGTCTTGAAAAGATGAATGGTGTGGATGCGTCATATGTCATCCGTCCCGAAGACACGATTGTATTGAGGTAATGCACCATGTCATTCTGAATGGAACTTTGTCATTGTCATTCTGAACGAAGTGAAGAATCTGTAAATCGGTCCCGGATCCTTCGCTGGCGCTCAGGATGACAAGGTGGAATAGATCCTTCGCTGACGCTCAGGATGACAAAGAATGGAGAATAAGAGGTTTAATATGAATAAGAAGAAGATTACAGTCATAGCTGCATCTGCGGCGGTAGTGATGGTGGCGGTGTGCCTGTGGGTGGGATTGAGGTATTTTGCAGACAACAGGATGTCCAATTTCGAGAAAGAATATGTCCTGTATGTCTATCCTGAAACATCTGCAGAGGCAGCAATGGACTCGTTATGTGCCAATGCCGGTGTCAGACGCGCAGGCAGTCTGTCGAGATGCGCGGCAAAAGAGAACCTTACGGACAGGATTAGGGCAGGACGGTACGAGATATCCCCGTCCATGTCTGCGGTATATGTGGTGAGGATGCTGTGCAACGGCTGGCAGAGCCCTCAGAAGCTGACCCTTTCAGGGACAATCCGCAGCAAAGGCAAGCTGGCGGCAGTAATCGGACGGCAGATGATGGTGGATTCCGTGACGGTGGACTCTCTTCTCAACAGCGACGCATTCCTGGAGCAGTTCGGCTTCAATTCTGAAAATGTGTTCGCCCTCTTCCTGCCTGACACTTATTATATGTACTGGACTGCCACTCCTGAAGAGATATTCTCCAGGTTCAGGAAGGAATATGACATTTTCTGGAATGGGCGGAGGCTTGAGCTGGCGGCATCGCAGGACCTGACCCCGATGGAGGTCTCGACCCTTGCATCCATTGTCAATGGGGAAACACTGCAGCAGCAGGAATATCCTCTGATTGCAGGAGTGTATCTGAACCGTCTTCACAGGGGAATGAGGCTGCAGGCGGACCCGACTGTGGCATTCTGTTTCGATTACGAACTTGACCGTATTCTCAAGAAGCATACAAGAGTGGATTCCCCATATAATACATACAGATATGCAGGTCTGCCGCCGGCACCGATCAATGTCCCTTCCAAGGCATGTATCGATGCGGTTCTCAATCCCGACACCCACAATTATCTGTATTTCTGCGCAAGCCCCGATTTCAACGGGACACATCGCTTTGCCGCTTCATACAGCGAGCATCTGCGCAATGCGAGGGCTTTCCAGAGGGCGCTTACTGCCCGTCAGCGTGCTGCTGCGGCAGAGCAGTAGCCCCGGCGTTCTGCATCGAGAGCAGTTTCCTGGCGATGATGCGTGCGGAGCAGGCGACAAGTTCCGGACATGGGCGTTTCCTGTAATATTCCTCTGTCCTTTCAGATGGGGCAGGGGATTCGATTTCTTTCTTAGGCCTGAGCCCGAGCAGTTCAGCGCAGATTATGCTCCCGTTCTCTTTGCGGAATTCTCCTGCAAGTTCCTGCACAAGTGCATAGTTCGCTGTCCTTTCCTCCATGTTTTTCGGATGTACGGCAGGTGAGATGAAACCTGCTGCCATGCCGATTGCGCTTACTGTGCCGCAGACTTCACGCATCCTCGCCAGCCCGCCTCCGAAGCCCGATGCAATGGTGGACAGGGCCAGTTCGTCAGCCTCGAATACATCGCTGAAAGCCAGCATCACGGACTGGCAGCAATTGTATCCGTCAAGGAAATTCTGCTTTGCCTTCCGCGCCCTTTCTTCTATGTCGAAATTTTCAGGTATTGTCATTGTCTGGTGACTTTGTTTACAAATTTGATTGCCCTTATCTGCGAGATCACCTTGTCGAGCTCTGTGCTGCTCGGCACGGAAATCTTCAATGTGATGTCATACACTCCGGTCCTTTCGTTCTCGGCTACATTGAAGCTCCTGACCGAGGCCCTGAATGTGCCGACGACTTCCATTATCCCGTTTATTACGGATGCCTCATGGTCGGCTATGACCCTGAGCGTCGTCTGGAAACTGCCTGAACTCGGGTTGTCGCTCCAGCGCACCCTCTGTATCCTGTATGGATATCTGTCGATCAGCCTTGCGGCATTAGGGCAGGATATGCGGTGTATCTTGATCCCGTCCTTGATGGATACGAAGCCGAACACATCGTCCCCGAATACAGGATTGCAGCATTTTGCCATCTTGTAGTCGAGGTTCCTCACATTCTTGGCGTCGATTACGAGGATGTCGTCTCCGGATTTGCCCTGCCCGGTATCGTATGTCTTTTTCTCGTTCTGGGCTGAGGATTCTTCGGCAGTCCTGGCCGGGCTCTGCTCCAGTATGAGGTCCTTTATTTCCGCAATGTCAAGCGTCCCGTCACCGATGGCGGCATAGAAAGCGTTCAATGTCTTGTAGGCTTTCTTTTTCATGAATGCGGCAAGCATGTCGTCCGACAGTTCCAGCTTCCAGTTTTTAAGCCTTCTCCCAAGGAGCTCCTTGCCTTCGGAGGCGTTTTTGAATTCGGTTTCGGATATATGCTTGCGTATCCTGGATTTGGCTTTGGAAGTCACCACGAAATTAAGCCAGTCGGCAGAAGGCTTCTGGTTTTTCCCACTCATTATCTCCACTACATCTCCGGTCTTGAGCTTTTCCTTGATGGATACGGCTTTCCCGTTTACCCTCGCTCCTGTGCATTTGACTCCGAGGTTGGTGTGGATGTCGAATGCGAAGTCCAGGACTGTCGCACCTGCGGCAAGCCTTCTGAGCTCTCCTGACGGGGTAAAGACGAATATTTCCTTTGATGGAGGCTCCGGGAGGTCGTCTTCATAGTATTTCGACCCTGTGTCTCCAGGATGTTCCAGGGCGTACCGTACTGAATTCAGCCAGTGGTCGAGTGAGGCCTCGTGCTTTATGCCCTTGTATGACCAGTGCGATGCCAGTCCGCTTTCCGCCATTTCGTCCATTCTCTTTGTCCTTATCTGGACCTCAAGATATGCACCGTCACGGTTCTTTACGGTGATGTGCAGAGATTCATAACCGTTCGGCTTGGGGTTGGACAGCCAGTCGCGCAACCGTTTTGTGTCGGATTCGTATTCTTCGGTCACATACGAGAATACTTTCCAGCACAGGTCGTGTTCCGTTTTCCTGTCCTGCTCGCAGTCGATGATGAACCGGATTGCGAAGACATCGTAGACCCCTTCGAAAGGGACTTTCTGCTTCTGCATTTTCTTCCATATGGAGTATGCGGTCTTGGTCCTGACTTTCAGCTTGTAGACGATGCCTGCGTCCGAGAGCTTCTGCTTCAGGGGCTCGATGAACTGTGTCATGAGCCTCTGCCTGTCGCCTTCGGTGCTTTTGAGCTTGTTGGTTATGGTCCTGTACTGCTCGGGTTCGGCAAAACGGAAATAAATGTCCTCCATTTCGCTTTTCATATTGTACAGGCCGAGCTGGTGAGCAAGAGGAATATACAGCATAAGGGTCTCGAGGATCTTCCTTTCCCTCGAAAGTTTCGGGAAAATCTCCAGGTTGCGCATGACTTCAAGCCTGTCGGCAAGCTTGAGCACTGTGACCCTCGGGTCTTTGGAGTATGAGACTATCAGCTTTTTGTAGTTCTCCGCTTCGAGACGGGTGTCTTTCGGCTTGATGGTGGATATCTTGTTGAGCCCGTCCACCATTGTCAGGACATCTTTCCCGAACACATTTGCCGGGATCACCCTGTCCTGTCCGTCCTTGAATCTCATTGCCTCGTGCAGAAATACGCTGGCTATGCATTCTGCCGGCAACCCGATTTCGTCTGCAGCGATTTTCGCCACGCCCTCAGGATGTTCGATGAACGGTCTGCCGTTACCTCTGGTCTGCCCTTCGAGGTTCTGCAGCGCGATGTTGTATGCCGCACGCACAGTCTCCTTGCCTGCAGCATCGAAATTGGGGAAAAGTTCGTCTATCCTGTCCATAACCTGTAAGTTTTGGTACAAAACACAAACTTACCAAAAAAAGGCGGAATAACCGAATAAAAAGCGCTACCTTTACGGAGAAATCAGACAGACACAACCATGGGCAAGATCAAGAATATAGTTTTCGATTTCGGAGGCGTCCTGATAGACTGGAATCCGAGATATCTGTACCGTACATATTTCAATGATGACAGTGAAATGGAATATTTCCTGTCGCATGTATGCACGAACGAGTGGAATGCCGAGCATGACAGGGGCCGTTCATTCGATGATGGGGTGGCTCTGCTGAAGCCTAAGTTTCCGCAGTATGCCGCGGCAATCCAGATGTACAAGGATAAATGGGAATGTATGCTGAACGGGGAATTCCCTCAGACAGTCGACCTGCTGATGGAGCTGAAAGGGAAGGGGTATGGCATATACGGACTCACCAACTGGTCTGCCGAGACATTCCCGATAGCATATTCCAGATACCCTGTGCTGCATCAGTTCGACGGCATCGTAGTGTCCGGCGAGGAAAAGCTTATCAAGCCGGATCCCGAGATATTCATGGTGCTCCTTGACCGGTATAATCTGAAAGCGGAAGAATCGGTATTCATCGATGACAGTCCCGCCAATATTAAGACAGCGGAAGGACTTGGCTTCAAGGCGGTCCTTTTCGACAATATAGAGAATGTCAGAAGCAGGATCGGACAGCTGCTGCAGGATTGAACCTGTCTGTCCCGTTTTCCAGGTCGAGCAGAAATCTTTTTGCGGCAATTCCTCCTCCGTAGCCTGTCAGTGAGCCGTTGCTGCCGATGACCCTGTGGCATGGAGCGAATATGGAGATTGCATTTGCCCCGTTGGCGTTTGCAACGGCCCTCACAGCCCCGGGAATCCCGAGCCCGGCTGCCATTTCCCCGTAACTCACTGTCTGTCCATAAGGTACTTCCAGCAGTCTGTTCCATACTTTCTTCTGGAACTCTGTCCCTGCGAACAGCAGCGGGATGTCGAAATCTTTCCGCTCTCTCCGGAAATATTCGTCCAGTTCGGCGGCTGCCTTCTCGATTATGTCAGAAGTCCCTTCCATGTATTCAGCATTCAGCAGCTTCTTCAGCCTGCCATGTATTCTTCCGGGATGTTTTTCATCCGTCCAGTTGCACAGGCATAGCCGCCCGTCGAAAGAGCCGAGCAGAAGTTCTCCGCATGGTGAAGAGTATTTCCGGGTAATGATAGTGCCTCCTATTCTTTCCATACTTTGAGATATTCGTTGAGGGCCCACATCTCGTCACGGTATTTGGCAGCGGCGAGGAAATCCAGCTCTGCTGCGGCTTTCTGCATGTTCCTTTTGGCCTGCTCGGCGGCTTTCTCGACCTGGGCTCTTGTCATCGAACGGATTACAGGGTCCTGGAGGACGGCCGCAAGGTCTGCCTTGATGTATCCGTCCACATACGCGGAATTGGTATCCCTTTTGGAGTCGTGCCCAAGTCCGACGGACACTGTCCCGTGACCGAGTTCGGAAGGATCCGGTATATACCGTGGGGCATCGTATGAGTTGGCTGCGCTGACTTTGCCGCTGACGGTGTTGTCGAGCCTGCGGTTTCTGCTGCGTCCTGACGGCTCGCCTTCGGCTGCGAGAGCATTCTTCTTGATGCCTACCTGGGTAGGCGTGATATTGTGTTTCTTGTTGTATTCCATCTGCTTCGCCCTTCTGCGGTCGGTCTCGTAGATGGTCTCCTGCATTGAGCGCGTGATGGAATCAGCATACATTATCACTAATCCGTTTACATTGCGGGCAGCCCTTCCGGCTGTCTGTGTCAGCGATCTTCCTGACCTCAGGAAGCCTTCCTTGTCGGCATCGAGTATCGCCACGAGCGAGACGGTAGGGATGTCGAGCCCCTCCCTGAGCAGATTGACCCCGACCAGTACATCGAACAGCCCGTTCTTGAAGTCTTCGATAATTTCCACCCTTTCCAGGGTGTCTACATCCGAATGGATATACCTGCACCGTACCCCCATGCGTGTGAAATACTTCTCCAGTTCTTCCGCCATCCTCTTGGTGAGCGTGGTGACAAGCACCCTTTCGTCCTTTTCCGCCCTTATCCTGATTTCCTCTAAAAGGTCGTCCACCTGGTTCTTGGTAGGCCTTACCTCTATCGGAGGGTCGAGCAGTCCTGTCGGGCGGACCACCTGCTCCACCACAAGCCCTTCGGA
>JADIMI010000078.1 GCA_017694845.1 Candidatus Cryptobacteroides intestinavium | reverse complement strand
ATGATAACGATTTCGCCGGCCCCAAGATTCAGAAACAAAAAAGTGTCCATACTTTCCGATTATTATTCTAACCTGTTATTAAAAATGCTGTTTTCAAATCGGGGGCTAAATTTAAGCAATTTTTCTCAAATATGGATTTTTATTCACAAAATATAGGATTTTTCTTTCAATGTCTTCCTTCAGAATATTAATCGGGAAACTTTTTTCTGTAAATTCTTCCGATTCAATCTAATTTTTCCGTTTCAGACCAAAAATATGACAATTTTGACCAAAAACAAACCCGCTGCCTCACGACAGAAGATTGGTCACCATAATGACAAGAATCGCTACGGGAGCGATGTACCGGATGATGAAATACATCGGGGAGAAGACCATACCGGATCCCTTCAGCATCCCCTCGTTGGTGAACTCCCCGCGGACATCGGCCTTCTTCATCTTCCAGCCGACAAATATCACGATAAGCAGGGCCCCTCCCGTCATTAGAATATTGGACGTGAACATATCGAGGAAATCGAAGATAATATCCCCGAATATCCTGACCCCGGACAACGGGCCGAAAGAAAGGGAGCATATGACGCCAAGCAGCCATGTGCCGATGAATATCACGAGCGATGCCTTCCTGCGGGAGAAATGCTTTTCTTCCACAAGCCAGGCCACACCCACTTCAAGTATGGAAATGGAAGAAGTCAGCGCAGCGACAAGCAGGGCGATGAAAAATATGATGGCGACGACTCCGCCGAGAGGCATCTGTGAAAATATGAAAGGCAGCACCTCGAAAAGCAGGCTCGGTCCGGCCTCAGGACTCAGTCCGAACGAGAATACGGCCGGCATTATGGCACAGCTGGCGATAAGGGCGAACAGGGTGTCGGATACGGCAATGAGCACTGAAGACTTTCCGATACTGTCCTTCCTGTTCATATAGGATGCATACGTAAGCATTATCCCGAAGCCGACAGACAGAGAGAAGAAGCCCTGTCCGAGGGCAGCGGCGCACACCGCCGGGGTGATCTTGGAGAAATCAGGCTTGAAAAGATAGGCAAACCCCTCTCCTGCACCAGGAAGGGTGGCTGACCGCACCGCTATCAATATGACCAGAAGGAACAGCAGCGGCATCATCACCTTGCCGAAATTCTCGATCCCTTTCTTGACCCCGAGCACGACTATCATAGCAGTCACACCGAGGAAGATGGTATGGCCGATCAAAGGAGTCCATGCAGAAGATATGAAATTGCTGAAAATGCTGTCAAGCTCGGCTCTTGTATGCTCCGATGCCGTGAAGTCGAAGCATAGAGCCTTATAGAGATATTCCAGTGACCAGCCTCCTATGACACTGTAATACGAGAGGACCACCAGAGGGGTGAACACCATCAACACCCCCGCCCATTTCCATTTCGATCCGGGGGCGAGGACATTGAACGCTCTGAAGGCGTTCGTCTGGCTGCGGCGCCCTGCAATCATCTCCGAATTGAGGATAGGGAGACAGAGCAGAAAGACCACTATAATATATACAAGGACAAATGCTGCTCCTCCGTATACGCCCACCATATACGGGTAACGCCACAGATTCCCGAGTCCGACCGCAGAACCGGTCATCGCCATTATGGTGCCGAACTGGCTTCCGAAATTCTCTCGTTTCATAATCTGTCAAGTTCTTGAATGTAACCGGATTCAATCCGTTTTCCGGCTGTATGTGACAAACTCGTATCCAAGCCCGCATGTATGATCAATCTGCATTTCCGACCTGGACACTTCCTCCCACTCGCCGGCATCTATACGGGGGAAGAAGGTATCGGCGTCATCCACTTCCGTGTGCACCTCCGTTATATACATCATATCGGCCAGGGGAATGGCCTGTCTGTATATCTCTCCTCCTCCTATAATGAAAATTTCGCCTTTATGATGCGGGTCCGCTGTCCCGTCAGTCCGGGCTGCCATATCACCCGGAAGCCCTTTCCCGGCCAGAGACACCGCCTCCTCCAGAGAGGAGGCGACACATACCCCTGCCGCGGAAAGCCGGCCGGCATTTTCCTGCAGAGAACGAGACACCACTATGTTGAGCCTCCCGGGCAGAGGTCTGCCCAGAGACTCGAATGTCCTGCGCCCCATTATGACAGGACAGCCCATAGTGACCTTCCTGAAATACTTCATGTCCTCCTTTATGTGCCAGAGAAGCGCATTGCCTTTCCCTATGGCACCGTTGTCCGCCACCGCCGCTATTATACTTGTCATTATCTTCTGCAAACTATATCATACATCTGTCTGACAGGCTCCGCGGTCATACCGCCACCGGAGCCTTGATGGCCGGCCACGGGTCATAGCCCTCCAGAGAGAAGTCTTCGTATCTGAAATCGAAGATGCTCTTCACATCCGGATTGATCTTCATCTCCGGAAGCGTCCTCGGCTCCCGCGAAAGCTGTTCTGCTACCTGGTCGAAATGATTCAGGTATATGTGAGTGTCTCCGGTGGTATGGATGAACTCTCCCGGCTGCAGCCCGCACACATTGGCGATCATCATCGTCAGCAGGGCGTACGATGCGATGTTGAACGGTACACCGAGAAACACATCCGCGCTTCTCTGGTACAGCTGGCATGAAAGACGGCCTTCAGCCACATAGAACTGGAACATAGTATGGCACGGGGGAAGAGCCATCTTATCCACCTCCGCCACATTCCAGGCCGACACGATCATCCTCCGGCTGTCAGGATTGTGCCTGATGGTCTCTATCACATTGGACAGCTGGTCAATCGTCCCTCCATCAGGAGCCGGCCAGCTGCGCCACTGATGCCCGTAGACCGGTCCAAGATCACCGTTCTCATCCGCCCATTCATCCCAGATGGACACCCCGTGATCCTTCAGGTATTTAATATTGGTGTCCCCGGATATGAACCACAGCAGTTCATAAATTATAGACTTCAGATGCACTTTCTTGGTAGTGAGCAGCGGGAATCCTTCGGCAAGGTCGAAACGCATCTGATATCCGAATACACTCTGCGTCCCGACACCTGTCCTGTCATGCTTCATCACCCCGTGCTCGCGGATATGTCTGAGAAGATCCAGATACTGCTTCATACTATCTGACGCTGAAAGCGAATATTATCGCCTGCTCGAATATCTCGCCAGGGCGGAGGACAGTGGAAGGGTAGTCCGGATGGTTAGGGGAATCCGGATAATGCTGGCACTCGATCGCCACGCCTTCATAGTCATTGTAACTGCGGCCGCATTTTGCAACAGGGCATCCTGCAAGCCAGTTGCCTGTATAGACCTGGACACCCGGCTGGGTGGTCAGGACCTCCAGCTGACGGCCGCTTTCTGGGGAATAGAGGATGGCGGCGGACTGGATCTGCCCAGGCTCCGCTCCATCTATCACCCAGCAGTTGTCATATCCCTTGCCGTATTTCAGGGCAGGGAAATCGGCGTTTATATCACACCCGACAGCTTTAGGGGAGACAAAGTCCATCGGGGTCCCTGCCACGGGCTCGCTTTCCCCTACAGGAATCAGACTGTCATCGGTAGGAATGTATTCAGAGGCGTTCAGCTGAAGGATATGTCCGAGAATGTCTCCGCTGCCCTCTCCGTTCAGGTTGAAATATGTATGGTTCGTGAGGTTGACCACAGTCGGAGCATCGCTCTCCGCAGTCAGAGTCAGCCTCAGCTCGTTCTCTTCGCTCCAGTCGTAACGGGCCGTAGCCTTCAACGCTCCGGGATAGCCCATCTCCCCATCTTCCGAATAATAGAGGAATTCCACTGCATCCCCATCTATCCTGCTCTCCCACACCTTGTTCTGGAATCCCTGAGGTCCCCCGTGAAGATGATTCGGGCCGTTGTTAACCGGAAGCGTATATTCCTTGCCATCAAGACTGAATCTGCCTTTTGCGATACGGTTGGCATATCTGCCGGGAACTTTCCCTGCACATGGGCCGTCATCGAAATAGCTGAGCGGATCCGGGTAGCCGAGCACCACATCCGCAAGCTTTCCATCCTTGTCCGGCACAACTATGGACACAACGCCAGCCCCGACGCTCGACAGCTCCACGTATGCACCCGATGCATTGGTTATCCTGTATCTGTAGATATCCTTTCCGCAAGGGGACTTGCCCCAGAGTTCTTTGTCTACTTTCATAATATCAGTGTTTTTAGTGTTTACTCTGTCTGTCATACATCCGCCATGGATGCAAGGAACGAAAAGACGCGCTGGTCAGGGGCATCCTTCATAAGCACGGTCTTGTCCCTGTCGAGAATATAAAGAGACGGGATAGCCCGGACATTGTAGAGGACATCGGACCTGATAATGCCGTTCGGGTCATAGCCGTTATACCAGTCCTCCGGGTAGATGGACATATAGTCATACCACGCTGTAAGATCCTCATCTATATAGACATTCACCACCGCAAGGCGTCCGGATGCAATGAGCGCGCTTGCCGACAGCTGTTCCGAAAGGACCTTTATTATCCCCTCGCACGCGTGGCAGCCGGGATTGCTGAAAAACAGGAGGGTATATTCCGCATCTATGTCATACAGAGACATAACGTGTCCCGCAGCATCGCTGAAAATGAAATCCGCAGCCGGGGAGCCGATGGAATTGAGAGCGCACATCTTCACATCATATTCATAGACAGCCCTCTTTTCTTCCGGTATCCCGGGATATCCGGACAGCTTCCGTGCATAGACTGCATAGAGATCCTCGTTCCTGAGCGGGGAGTTGGGGTCATACAGATATCTCTCCACAAGACCGGTGATGGTCTCCATCACATTGGACGAAGTGTCCGCCTCCTCGCAGGCCGCAGCCTTGTCGAACAGTACGGCCACAGACTTCTTCGCCAGCTGGAAATCCACAGTCTGGAGCACGCCTGTAAAATCCGCAAACGCCTGCTCCACATCTTCTTTCTTCACACCGTTCACAAGCGAAGTGTCGCACGGATATGCAGAGGATGTATCTGTGAAATCATCCCAGAAATGTTCCGCAAGGTATTCGAACGCCCCGGCCTGGTCACCGGCATATATCCCCGGAACCTCGGCTACCGGAAACTCTCTCGGAACGGATTCCCCGGCCTTCCTCTGCCCGCAGCCTGACGCAGACATCAGCCCGGATATGCAGACAATCACGGCAAGCCATAAAGACAGCCTGTTCCCATCCGATATTCCCGCTTTCATCTCCATTATTGCCTTGACATTTCCTCTTCCGCCTGGGATATGTTGATAATGAAGTCTCCTATACGCTCCAGCTCGGCGACCACATCCATATAGTAGACGCCTGTCTGATAGTTATATCCGTCATTCTCGATATTGGCGATATGCTCCTCGCGAAGATTGTTCCTGCATGCATTGATCTGGTCTTCCGCATCCTGGGCATTGCTGATATCCTTGAGGTTCTTGTTCTTCAGATTGTCAAGCATCGCCCTGTACGCCTCGTCCACAGTGTCGAGCATACGGTTGAGCCTCTTGAGCATCTCGTCATCGAATATCTTGCTGTGGGCATTCTTCCTCTGAAGTATCCTGCCTATGGCCTCGCCTGAGTCCCCGAGGCTCTCCATCTCGCCGATGATCTTGTACATCGACTTCATCCTGTGGTCGGAACTCTCGCTCAGCTCGCCCTTGGACACCTCGTTGAGATAGGCCGCTATCTCATACTCAATCCTGTCGGTTATCTCTTCGTATTTCACGAGCTTCTGGTTGATCTCGGAGAACCTGTCGTTGTCCTTTTCATTGATGGCCTCCCTTATGTATCCGAAATCCTTGTAGCAGATCTCTCCGAAATGGATTATCTCCTGCTGGGCCTCATCGAGGGAAAGCTCGGCCGTGTTGAGCGGCCCGCCCTGGATATACTTGAGCCGGAATATCTCCTCTTCTCCGGCAGGCGCCTTGACTATCAACTTCACGACTTTCTCTATGACAGGGACAAACCAGATAAGGATCAGCGTGTTGCACACATTGAACAGAGTATGGAGCATTGCCACTCCGTAGAGGAAGGATGTCTGGACCTCCGGGTTGTCGCTGCCTGCCGCAAAGTCCGCAGTCATAGGGTTCGGCAGTCCGAACGAACTGACTATCAGGCCCACCAGCTTAAGGAACGGATGGAACAGTATCAGCAGCCATATCACTCCGGTCACATTGAACACCGTATGTGCCATCGCAGCCCGCTTGGCGGACACATTGCCTACCGCCGCCGCTATGTTGGCCGTGATCGTGGTCCCTATATTCTCTCCGAGGACCATCGCCGCAGCTATCTCGAACGGTATCCAGCCGAAATTGACCATCACGAGAGTCAGGGCCATTGTGGCACTGGAAGACTGGAGCACTATCGTAAGGAGGGTTCCGAGCAGCACGAATATAAGCACCGACCCGAATCCGAAATCCGTCCATTTCTGGATGAACGCGAGAGCCTCCGGATGGCTGCCGAGATCAGGCACGGAATCCTTCAGGGCTGCAAGTCCCATAAACAGCAGGGCGAAACCTATGATGAATTCCCCTATGCTCTTGCGCTTGCTCTTCTTCGACATGAAGAAAACGAATCCGACCGCTATCAGAGGTATGGCCAGAAGGGAGATGTCCGCAGAGAACCCGAGAAGGGAAATGAGCCACGCGGTCACGGTGGTACCGATATTGGCTCCCATTATCACCCCTATCGCATTTGTCAGGGAAAGAAGGCCGGCGTTCACGAAACTGACGACCATCACCGTAGTCGCGCTCGATGACTGGATAATGGCTGTAATCAGCAAGCCGGTCAGCACCCTTTTGAACGCATTCGAAGTCATTGAAGCGAGGAAAGCGCGGAGCCTGTCTCCCGCCGCCTTCTGCAGTCCCTCGCTCATCAGCGTCATACCGTACAGGAAAAGGCCGAGCGCACCGAGAAGGGTGAAAATCTGTAGAATTGCCTGCATATAATAGATCTATTTCAAAATTTATGTGTATGAAAATCCAGACAAAATTATAAAAAATAATTAGATTTGCGGCTTCTGCGTACGACAAATACTTGAACAGGAAAACAGACAGGAATGGGAACAGCCATACGGAACATAACTGCAGTCTTTCTTCTCTTCATCCCCTCTGTCATATCCCACGCCCAGTTCTACACGACCGGGGATGATCCGGCTTCCGTACACTGGTCAGTGACAGAGACGGAGACTTACAGGATAATCTACCCGGAAGGGCTCGACTCCCTGGCCGGAGTATACGCCCGGACACTTGAAAGATACAAGGAGGCAACAGGAAGGTCAGCCGGATATGTCCCAGGAGAATGGACGTACGGCAGGATTCCGGTCGTACTGCACGCATTCAACGCCAGTTCCAACGGATCCGTGGCCTGGGCTCCCCGCAGAATGGACCTGTACACATCTCCCCAGGCATACGGAGGAGAACCCATGCCCTGGACCGATATGCTTGCCATCCACGAACAGAGACACACCGCCCAGATGCAGGCGGGGCTCTCGGGGGCCTTCCGTCCGTTCGGATGGATATTCGGGGAAATGTTCAACGGACTTGTCGCCGGCATCTATCCGTCCAGTGCCTTCCTGGAAGGAGATGCCGTGATCGCCGAGACCGCACTGTCGAGATCCGGACGCGGCCGTACGGGAGACTTCCTCAACTACTATATGATAGCCTTCGACAACGGGGACTTCCGTTCCTGGAACAGGTGGAGATTCGGATCGCAGAGATACTATGCACCTGACCACTATGCTGCAGGATATCTTCTGCTCGGAGGCATAAGATATCTGTACGGCATACCGGACTTCACGGCAAGGTATTTCCACCACATCGCCCGCCGCCCGTACGACTTCAACGCATTCAGCAATGTACTGAAAAAGAGCACAGGCAGGAACCTGAAGACGGTCTACAGGGAGATAGCGGACTCTATGGCCGTAATGTGGGCCGCAGAAACGGAAGCGAGGAAGCCGTTTACCGGATATCAACGTATAACGGACACTCCATCGAGATACACCGTATATTCCAGGAACAGAGTGGTGGACGGTGAAATATATTCCGTCCGTTCGGGAATGACACAGCCGGCGGCGCTTGTCAGGACCACAAAGGACGGAAAATCATCGCGTCTGCGAGCCTTCTCATCATCCGACGGGAAATTCAGCGCCGGCCCGGATGGAAGGATCTACTGGAGCGAACCGGTCCCGGACAGAAGGTGGAGCCACAGGATAAATTCCGTGATACGCTACTTCGACACCTCCTCGGGCAGGACCAGGAGCCTGTCTGCAGAAGGAAGGCTGTCCAGCCCTTCCGTCTCCGTGGACGGGAAGACGCTGACTGTCACTGAATATCTGGATGACGGCCGGAGCAGGGTGGTCATAATGGATGCAGACAACGGCGACATATCCGGGCACATCAGTGTCCCTGACTCCCTCCAGGCCGTAGAGAGCATTCTGCTGCGCGACAGTCTCTATATAACCGCAATCTCATCTTCCGGCTACGGCATCTACTCCATCCGCTGTCCGGAATCCTCCGACGGCTGGAGAACCATCCTCGCCCCGCAGCCGGTGAAGATCCTCAACCTCGACAGATACGGGGACTGCCTCACGTTCACATCCGACCGTACGGGCGTGAATGAATTCTATCATTTCGAACCTTCTTCCGGTATCCTCGTACAGAAGACTTCCACCAGATACGGGGCAGATGATTTCGTCTACAGCCCTGATGGGAGACAGTTGATATACAGCCTTAGACAATACGAAGGGAAACTGCTTGTCAGGACAGAGGCTGCCGACCTGATGGACAGACGCGTGGAATTCAGCGACATACACAGATACAAGGTGGCGGATGCCATATCCGCGCAGGAGAAGGATCTTGCCTCCGGGAAATATATGGCCGACACCCTCCGCCATTGCAGACGTTCCGGCAGCCGGAGAGAGAAAACCGGCACAGTGCACCGGTACAGGAAAGTGCCCAACCTTTTCAAGATACATTCCTGGGCACCGGTATATTTCAATGTGGACAGGCTCCGTTCTTTCAGCTATGACCGGTTCTACCAGATGCTTTCTCCGGGCGTGGCCGGAATAAGCCAGAACGAACTCGGCACAGCCGTCACCCAGTTCGGATACTCGGCGCACAAGGACCCGTACAACAGCAGCAAATGGAGGCATTCAGGACATCTGAGCTTTTCATACACAGGCTGGTATCCTGTAATAGAGGCCTCGGTGGACTTCAATGACAGGGCGGCGAAGAATTCGTTTTTCACGGTCCGCACCATCGACCGGCAGCCCGTCTCTCTCTCGAGCGGCGCGACACTGTCCGGAAATCCTTATGTCAATGTGGATATCTCCGTCTACATACCGTTCAACTTCTCAAGGGGAGGCTGGCAGACCGGATTTGTCCCGCAGATAAACTACAGCCTCTCCAACGACTGTTTCCAGACTGTATTCATAAACGAGAACTCCCCGATGCTGCTTTCAATGGACGAACCAGCCGAGATCTCCCGTGGCAGCGTCATTCCCGTCCAGACACTTTCAGGGTCGTTGAGATTCTATACAATGAGACCTGTTGCATCTTCCGGCATATATCCGAGATGGGGGATCGGACTGGAGGCAGGAGCGATGTCGAGGCCGGCCCTGGAGCGCTATTACTCCCCTATGTCATACGCCTATCTGTACGGCTATCTGCCCGGTATCATCCCCCAGCACGGGGTGCATTTCAGCGCGACCGGCCAGAGCATCCTGAACCCGGGGGCATATTTCGGCACTCCGGCGGTGAACACCCTGCCGCAGGGGCTGAACACGAATTCCGAACTGGTATCGCTGGCTTCAATGTATTCGGACAGATCCCTGAAACTCTCCCTTGACTACGCCATCCCGATCTATATAGGAGACATAACGATATTCGGCCCGTTCATGTACCTGAAACGGCTCACGCTCACACCTCAGTTCGACTTCACTATGTTCGACTGGATGGAGGGGTATGACTTCAGCGGCAACCTTTTCTCCGCCGGGGCATCACTGACACTGGATTTCGACAGGCTGTTCTGGCTCAGGTTCCCGTTCTCTGTAGGCGTCACCTACTCCTATAGCGGAGGCTCCGCCTTCGAGGCACTCCGGACCGCCGTCAGAGCCAACGGCTCCAGTTTCGGACACCATTACATCGGCCCGATCTTCAGCGTCGACTTCTGATGTCCATTATATCCTAAAGGCTTGAAATCCACGGCTTGACAAGCCCGAAGATAACATAGGCAACCACCAGAGTCACTATGATGTTGAAAGTCTGGGCTATCAGAAAAGTGTAGAGAGGCTTGCGGTTCTCCTTGCCGAAGATCTCCTTGAAGCGGGTCTCCAGACCGATACATACGAACGCTATGCTGAACAGCGTGTTCTGGAAGCCCTTGGTGACACCTTTCACCTCCTTGACCATATCAGGATCGAAGAAAGCTATCAGGCTGAAGACAAGGGAGGCAAGGATAAATCCGACCACGAATTTAGGGAACCTGTCCCAGATGACCTTTGCCGATGGCCTCTCTTCCAAATTCTTTCCCTGCCTTGTCCACATAAGGGAAATGATAAATGCGGCAAGCCCGAGAAGGACATTCTGCGAAGACTTCACTATTATCGCCGTATTAGCCGCGGTAGTGGCGGCATCAGGATCCGCTCCGGAGACATCCCTCACCATCGATCCGGCCGCACCGACTGCACCTGTCGTATCTATCGTGCCTCCGATCCAGGCTCCCGCCACTTCCGGACCGAGACCGATGAGATTTGCAATCCACGGGAGCAGATACATCATCGGCACTGCCACTATAAGCACCAGGGACACCACGTATGAAAGCTTTCTGTTGTCTCCGTGGATCACTCCGCATGTGGCGATGGCGGCGGAGACCCCGCAGATAGACACCGCGCTCGAAAGCATTGTCCCCATCTCAGGATCCACTTTCATCTTCCTCGCCACCCAGAAAGAGAAATACCAGACCGAAAACACTACAATCAGGGACTGGGCGAGCCCGTAAGCCCCGGATTTCATCACCTCCCCGATAAGAATGGTCGAACCGAGGCATATAATGCCTATCTTGATATAGAACTCGCTCTGCACCGCCGATTTCAGCCAGTCCGGCACCTTGAACAGATTACTGATTATCAGACCGAGAATGACCGCAAAGAAAACAGACTCGAATCCGAGTTCCCTGACCGCCGGGATATTGGCTATAAGCTGCGCGCAGACAGTAAGTCCGAAAATCACCAGAAGAGAAGGGAATATCATCTTGAGAGGCCTCCCGAGGACAGCCGAAGTGACAATGGTCAGGACATATACGAAAAGGAACATATATCCTGCGGAAAGCCAGTCGGATGTGGATGCCAGAGTCTTCGGCATTTCGGGCATCCAGTGAGGGAAGATACAGGCGAGAGCCAATATGACAGCTCCTGCAAAGACAATGATCCAGTCCTCGGAGGAGAATTGTTTAAGCCATCTTTTCATTTCTGTAGCAGTTTTGGCCAGGCATCGCCCGCAATTTCCATCGGAAGGAATGCCGGCCGGTCAGGTTTATCGGTTCTAAACGGCGACAAAGGTATAAAAAATTTATCTTTGCATAAAAATTACGCGTATATGTCAATAATCAACGATGGAAGGGCGGTCTGCACAAAGTGCGGGCAGAGCAATATAATCAAGGTCTATAAAAGCATCAATACGGCTGACAGTCCTGAACTAAGGGACAAGGTAAAGGACGGCTCCCTCTTCCTGTGGGAATGTCCTCACTGCGGACAGGTGAACCTTGCGCGGTACGACACGCTCTACCACGATCCTGAAAGGAAGCTGATGGTGTGGCTGGTAAGCGATGACAATATATCGGAGACACAGATGCAGGCAATCGCAAACCATACGAAGGCGATGGGCGGCTACACTCTCCGCCTTGTGGACAATATGGGCGGACTTATGGAGAAAGTGCTGATAAACGATGCCGGACTGGATGATGTGGTGATCGAGATGTGCAAGTTCGTCACAAGAATGGAAATGGCCGGAAAGATGGAGAAAAGTGCGGCGGCATCCTTCATTGACACTCCTTTCCATTTCTACAGGATCAACGGGGAGGGTGACGGCAGGCTCATCACGTTCATGTATCCGTCAGACGGGAAAATGACAGGTGTGGATATCGGCTACAATGTCTATGAAGACTGCCAGGGAATCGTCGAGAGGAACCCGCATATAAAGCCAGGAAGCGGATTCGAACGGATCGACGCTTCCTGGCTCGACTCTATTATGAAATAATTATACTACAGTTTTCTGGCACCGTCGCTGATCACGACATCGATGACCTTCGGCTCGTGCCCGAACTTCTTCTTGAATTCTTCGGCAGCAGTTGCAATGAACTTGTCGTAAAGCTCATCCTTGACAAGGTTGATTGTGCATCCTCCGAAGCCTCCGCCCATTATACGGCAGCCGGTGACACCGCATTTCTCCGCAACCTCTGCAAGGAAGTCAAGTTCCTCGCACGATACCTCATAGTCCTTTGAAAGTCCCCAGTGGGTCTCGTACATCCTCTTTCCGACTGTCTCGTAATCGCCTTTGGCAAGAGCATCGCAGACATCAAGCACCCTCTTCTCCTCTCCTATCACATAATGCGCTCTCTTGTAGTCTTCCTCGGAAATCCTGTCCTTGATGGCATCCAGCTGCTCCATTGTCGCTCCGCGCAGGAACTCCTGACCGAGAGCCTTGGCCACCCTCTCGCAGGAAGCACGGCGGTCATTGTAAGGTGATCCTACAAGCTCGTGCTTTACACAGGAATTCAGAAGCACCAGACGGTATCCGTGCTGACCCGGGTCGAACGGGAAATATTCATATTCCAGAGAACGGCAGTCCAGACGGATAAGGTTGCCTTTCTTTCCGAAAACGGAAGCGAACTGGTCCATAATGCCACAGTTGACACCGCAGTAGTTGTGTTCTGTAGCCTGGCCGATCTTCGCAAGTTCGAACTTGTCGATACCGAGACTGAAAAGATAATTGAGGGCAAATGCGAACGTGCTCTCAAGGGCGGCGGAAGATGACATTCCTGCTCCGAGAGGGACATCCCCTGCAAAGACAGTGTTGAATCCGGCTATCTTGCCTCCCCTCTTGATGGTCTCGCGGCATACACCGAAGATATACCTTGCCCAGCTCTGGTTCGGAAGGTCTTCCTCGTTGAGTCCGAACTCGCAGTATTCATCAAGGTCGAGGGCGTATGCACACACCTTGTCTGTCCCGTTGAGACGGATCTCGGCAATGATACCCTTGTCAACAGCCCCGGGGAATACGAATCCGCCGTTATAGTCGGTATGCTCCCCGATAAGGTTTATCCTGCCTGCCGATGCGAAGAAATCACCTTCTTCGCCGAAGAGAGTCTTGAACTTCTCTGCTATTCTTTCTTTCATATCTGTAGTTATTAGTTATACTGTCTATGCATATGCACAAAATCATTCAAAGGTATTGATTTTTCTCCGACATTCCAATTTTTTAAAGGCTGTTTCATCCTCTGCCTCATCCGGCGGAGCCCGTCTCACTGCGGCTTAATTGTCAGAATGATCGGACAATGGTCGCTGACACCTCCTATATAACGGGGTCCGGAGTAGGTCCTGAACGGTCTGTCACCGACATGGGTATTATCCCTTGCCATCAGGAAAGGGACCTTTACGACCTCCATCCGGCTGCGGCTCCCCTTCCCGTCATCCCGTCCGGAAGCCCCGCCTGCAAGAGAGCACGACACGATAAACATATCAATGAGCTCCCATTTCCCTCCGTATCTGATCGTCCCCTCTCCTGCCGCCTCGAGAGCACAGCCCAGATTTATCATCACATTCCGTCCGGGTCCGACCCCACAGCGTTCCGCATCGGGACCGTTCCTCCCGTCATTCTCCTGCCGTCCCTCCTCCCCGCAGAGGATATCGAACGGTCCCCGCGAGGGTGTGTCGTTGAAGTCCCCCATCGCTATTATCATGACATCCCTGTCTCCCGTGACAAGGGAATCACATACCGACCTGAGAGTTCTCATCGCGATTATCCTGCGTCCTTCGGAGGCTTCCGCCCCGCCGTATTTCGATGGATGGTGATTGACAAGGAAATGATATGTATGTCCGTCAGCCAGATGCTTCAACGACACCAGCAGTATGTCCCTTGTCTCCATCAGGCGTCCTCCGGTCAATCCCTGCTCATAGATATGACATGGCCTTGCCGACTGCTTTTCAAACACCTCCTCCCTGTAGAGCAGGGCTACATCAATGCCTCTGCGGTCGGGAGAGTCGAAATGCACCATCCGGTAGCCGTATTTCTTCAAGGCTGTAGCGCTGATGATGGACCTGACCACAAATGCATTCTCCACTTCAGCGACCCCTATGACATCCGGCAGACGTCCATATCGGTCCGCCATCCACAGGACAGCCTTGGCGACAGAGTTGCATTTGGCATAGAACCGGCCTTTCGTCCACCTTCTCTGCCCGAAAGAGGAGAATTCGACATCACTCTCGCCAGTCCCCGAATCCCTGTAGTCGAACATATTCTCGAGATTCCAGAACATCACCAGCAGACTGTCCCCATCATCCGCCTGGTCATCGCTTCTGCCGGAAGATGCCGCAGTCCGGATGGCGGATACGGCTCCGGAAAGGACTGCCATAAATATAAGCATGCATATTCTTGTCATAGGCATATTGTTTTGTTTCACGTTCTGCCGTTCCAGATCCTTCGCTGCGCTCCCTTAGATGACAATCCGGACTTTCCCAGATCCTTCGCTGCGCTCCCTTAGATGACAATCCGGACTTTCCCAGATCCTTCGCTGCGCTCAGGATGACAATGAGAACGCCCTCCTGTCATTCTGAACTCTTTCCTGTCTAAGGGAACGAAGTGAAGAATCTATTCCCCCAATCTAAAGAATCTGTCCCCCAATATCGTCACACAGAACAGAAAAAACATCTTAAAACAGAAAAATGTGGCGAAATGCCTGAATAATTCGTAAATTTGCCGCCCTGTTAAAAAGCATAGAATATGTCACTTAAGTGCGGAATAGTAGGACTTCCGAATGTCGGCAAATCCACCCTCTTCAACTGTATAAGCTCCGGCAAGGCCCAGAGCGCCAATTTCCCTTTCTGTACCATAGAACCGAACATCGGCTCGACCATTGTCCCGGACAGGCGTCTGGAGGAACTGGAGAAGCTCTGCAACCCGAAACGTGTGGTTCCGGCTACGGTAGAGATAGTGGACATCGCCGGCCTCGTGAAAGGGGCCAGCAAGGGAGAGGGCCTGGGGAACCAGTTCCTCGCCAACATACGCGAGACCGATGCCATTCTGCACGTACTCAGGTGTTTCGATGACCCGAACATTGTACACGTGGACGGGAGCGTGGATCCTGTCCGCGACAAGGAAGTCATCGATATGGAACTGCAGCTCAAGGATCTGGAGACTGTCGAGAACCGTCTGGCAAAGGTACAGAAGCAGGCCCAGGCAGGCGGGGACAAGAGCGCGAAGAGACTGATGGAACTGCTGCAGACCTACAAGGCCGTCCTGGAACAGGGAAAATCCTGCAGGACTGTCGTTCTGGACAATCCGGAGGACCAGCAGCTCGCCAAGGACCTTTTCCTCCTTACCAACAAGCCTGTGATGTATGTCTGCAATGTCGATGAAGCCTCTGCCGCTTCCGGCAATGCCTACGTGGATATGGTACGCGAGGCCGTAAAGGATGAGAATGCAGAGATCCTGGTGATCGCCGCCAAGATAGAATCGGATATCGCGGAGCTGGAGACATACGAGGAAAGGCAGATGTTCCTTGAAGAGATGGGGCTTGAAGAGTCAGGAGTGGTGCGCCTTATCCAGCATGCTTATTCACTGCTGAACCTCCAGACATTCTTTACTGCAGGAGCAGATGAATGCCGCGCCTGGACCATCAACAAGGGGGACAAGGCACCCAAGGCAGCCGGTGTCATCCATTCCGACTTCGAGAAAGGATTCATTCGTGCAGAGGTCATCAAATACGAAGACTTCATCGAACTGAAATCCGAGGCGGCCTGCCGCGCAGCCGGCAAGCTTGGCATCGAAGGCAAGGACTACGTCGTCCAGGACGGTGACATAATGCACTTCCTCTTCAACGTCTGAAAAATCCGATACAAGTTTTCAAATTTAAAGATATCTTGCCCGAGTATTATTAAATCCCTAAAAATAAGTATTGCCCGACAATTTCAAGCCCTGTACCTTTGCAAAAGTAAAATCAGGAACATTGTTCACTATAAATGCAAGTGCTGAAAGAGGACATACGAGGTCGGATATTGACGGTTGCCAGGCAGCAATTCGAGAAGAAAGGCTATTCCAAAACTTCCATGCGCGAAATATCGGAGTTTGCTGGGGTTGGTGTCGGGAATATCTATAACTACTTCACAAGCAAAGATGAATTATTCCATGAAGTGGTCCGTCCTGTCTTGTGCGCTTTGGAAGCCATGCTGCAAGAAC
>JADIMI010000077.1 GCA_017694845.1 Candidatus Cryptobacteroides intestinavium | reverse complement strand
CTATAATTGTACTGGTCTGGAAACAGTGGATATAGGCTCCGGTGTGACTTCGCTTTCACCTTCCGCATTCTTCAGATGCAGCGCGCTTTCATCCATTACTTCCACGTCTATGAAGTATGAGGCGACTTCTGATAATCGCTGTCTCGTGGATTATGAAGGACGACTTCTGAATTTTGCGTGGAAAGGCGCTTCCGCCAGCTACGATATTCCGTCTTCCACAGCTTCTTTTACTGTGAAGCATATTGCTCCAGAGGTTTTCAACAGCTGTGAAGGCATTACGGCTTTCACTATACCGGAAACGGTGGAAGGAATCGGGCAGTTGGCTTTTTATAGCCCAGATATAGAAATTGTCTACTGCAAATGTAAGGTGCCGCCGACACTGAACTGGTCTGACAATGTCACAGAAAGCAGTATAGGTGGGTGGATAGTAGGCAACTCTCATCTGCCGTTCCGTTGTCCTGTATATGTTCCTTCAGCTTCGCTTGAGTTATATCAGGCCGATAGCAAATGGGCAAAATTGAATATTTCGGGTTACGATTTCTGAATGCAGATGGGAATCAGCCGGGATGAATCCGGAGAGCATAGTTTGATGTCCCGCACCGATAGGAAGGACCGCGAACATCAACTTTTTGTAACTCGTTGAGGCACAGTACAATGTAAAATAACCTTGTTCGTGGTCCCCACTTTTTCGAGGGGACCGCGAACAATAGATTTTTATAATATTTTGGTATTCAGGAAGATACGAAAATGTCGTGTTCGCGGTCCGTTGTCCCAGCCTTCTCCTCCAGATTCCTCGCAGCTGCTCGGAATGACATTCTTTGTCATCCTGAACGGAGCTTCTTCTTTGTCACCATAGACGCAGCCGCAGGCGGAGTGAAGGATCTGGAGTACCACACCGTCTCTCGGTAATGGCTTCCAACATCAGATTCTTCGCTGCCGCTCAGAATGACAGGAAAGACGTTCTGTTTCAGATTCTTCGCTGCCGCTCGGAATGACAGAGTGTCTGGAGATCAGTCCGTGAGAGAAAGACCGGTGATGGTCAGATTCGCGTTGTTCCCTTTGTAGCTGTAGGAATAGCTGTCCATATTCTCTTCACTGATGGTCACGGGACCTGTGGTCTCCGAACCGTCCTTTACCTTGCCTTCTACAGATCCTCCGATCCTGCAGTCAGTGAACGTGGCTTTCGGCTGATATGATGCGGAGCCGCCATTCATAATGGCGAACAGGAGTCCTGCACGTCCCACGGATGATTTTACGGCACATGCTGCCATATCCCCTGCCACGGTAATGATGGTAGGTACATTGGCTGCACCTCCGTCGATCAGACCGATGAGGCCGCCTGCCATTACATTGTCATTATCGAATCCGTCTGCCCCGTATGCGCTTACGGCACCTGTGTTCGTGTTTCCTGTCATCGTCACTGTCCTCATCGCCCGACCGAGAATGCCTCCTGCCGCCTTGTCCTGATTACCTGAAGTACTGGTGACAGATCCGCTGTTCGTATTCCTGCTCAGGGTCAGGGTGCCTTCGGTGGTAGCCACTATGCCGCCGGCTGCACATTGGTCACTCTTGCTGATAGTGATGCTCACCGCTCCGCTGTTCTCGCAGTCCTCGATGGTCACTGTCCCGCCGGTATAGCAGGCAATTCCGCCTGCGCCCGGTCTGTTGCCTCCGCTGTAGGTTCTGGATGTACCGAGATCGAGAGTCACATCGGCGGTATTGGCACAGCCTGTGATCACAGTACCGCTGTTCACATATCCTGCTATGCCTCCGAGATAGTCCAGCGATATCTTGTCAGAAGAAACGGCACCGGAGTTCGTACATCCCGTAATCTCCAGAGTATTGTTGGTCCTGCCTATTATTCCCCCGGCCGTAGAGAATTTCCCGTCAAGATTATTCTGGCTTCCCCTGCTTTCTTTATAATACACCTTTCCGGTATTGGTGCAGGAAGAAATGACATTTGCTCCAGCATAGGCATCCTTGTTGTTTACATCGCACATTCCTGCTATGCCTCCAAGATTCACATCCTCATTGGTCTGCTGTTTCGACATGAATACATCGGCAGAGTTCTCACAGCCGGAGATGATTACAGGACCGAATGCATAACGGTGGATAATCCCGACAATACCTCCGGCTCCGAACACTGCAGTGTTGTCCAGATCGAATTCTCCGGTATTGGCACAGTTTTCAATCCGTGAACCGTCTGAATGTATCTGGACGAAACCTGCGATTCCTCCGAAATAACTGTTTTTCCCGGAAGATTTCCTTACAGTGATCTTTCCCGAACTGGTGCATGAGACGATATCGCCTCCCTGAATCATTCCGGCGATTCCGGCGGCAGCCTGTGCATTCTGATTATCGATGGTTATGGAACCGTTGTTTGAAGAATTTTCTATACATTCAGATTCCTTTGCCGCCCATCCGGTGATTCCTCCGATAAATATCATCTTGTCAGAAGCTCCGGTCAGACTTATGTCTCCGTTGTTGATGCAGTCCGATATCCTGCCGTAATTGCTTCCGGCTATCCCTCCTGCTCTCACCTCATTCTGGGCGGCAGGGGCGGCCGATACGGCTGTAACCGGCATATAATTGATTATGTTCTCTATGGTGCCGTAGTTTGTCCCCACAAGTCCGGTGTTGCCTGCCGTACCGGTCATAGAGATGGCGCTGGCGTTATCATAGCCGGATCCGTCCTGTGAGCCGAATGTCACATTCTTCAGGACAGCGCCGGCCTTGATATTGGAAAACACGGTCCCGGCATCGGAAGTCATATTGTATATTCTGTGTCTTCTCCCGTCAAACGTACAGCCGAGTTCAAAAGGAACCCATCCCTTGCCGGTCATATCGATATCCGCACCGAGTACGACAAGATCGTCAGCGGTGTATGTCCCGGCAGCCTGTGCGAATGCGATCAGCTCGTCAGCCGTGTTTATGGTGGTCTTCACCCATTTGACATCCGAAGTCTCGGTTGTAATGTCCATACTGGAATTCCTGACGAGATCCAATGCTCCTGTCACCTCGACGGAAGCAGTCTGTCCGTTGCCCTCATACTCTATCAGGCAGCCTTCCGGCAAAGTCGCAGGCACGACGGCTATCCAGTAGTCACCGGCACTGAAAACACCGGTTTCGGAGTCCGATACAAGAGTGACGGTTTTTTCCTGTGCATCCTGTGCGGCTTCTCCAGTCTTCACTGTGCAGGCTCCGGCAAGATTCGCGTTTCCGACAGCGCTGAACTTCACTGAAGTCACTCCGTCAGGAATACTGAGTTTCACCATCGATACGATGTTTCTGAACTGGAAATGATCCACATCGTCGGCCTTTGCAACCGACACTATGGCATCCGTATCTGAAGTCGACGTGCCTAAGCGCTGTTCGGACGGAACCGTTACACTGAAGGTTCCGTCTGCGGCCGGCAAAGTCTCGGATGCGGCGGTATAAGGAAATACGGCATAGAACTCCTCCGCACCCTCTGTCACGGCTCCCTCGAATATGGCCATCCCGTTTTCGACAGACCGGATCTTGAATTCGTTCCTGCACGTTCCGTCATAGACTGCTATCCTGTCGGTCTCCTCCCAGTTGACTTTTGTTCCGGTAAAGGCCGCTTTGGTAAGTTCGGAAATGCTTGCCGAGAATGTCTTCGCTTCAAATCCTTCAGGAATATCGGTCTCTTCCTGACTTGGAGCGGGGTCATCTGGCAGCTCCTCCTTGGCGCAGGAGAAAAGCGCTGAGGAGACAGCCAGTATGCACAATATTCTAAATGCTTTCATATAGATTCTGTTTAACTATCGGTCGTTTTGCTCTATTTATTGTGTTTGAGTGAGATGTGGTCCATTCTGACCCTTATGTCACCGGTTGTCAGGATTCTGACTCTTACAGTCAGATTGTCCAGTCCGAGACACGCATCCGGCAACCTGAAATCATAGAATTTATAACCGGGGACATTGGATTCAGTCTGTCTGTCAGTTCCGGTACGGTCAAGCTGGGCGAGCACTTTGAAGCGTCCGGCTTCTGTCCACGGCCCTGAAAGGGATGTCGCATATTCCAGCGCGAATTCAGGGAACTGGCCTCCGGTGTTCATGGACAGCTGGAGAGACAGCGGCCCGGTATAGCCGGCGGTAGAGATGCCGTCGATGTAGAAATAGGCTTCTGTATTTCCGTCGATATTCCACGGCTGCGAATTGAAGGCGCCGCCCGCTACACGGCCATAATATCCGTTGGACAATGTCCCCCACCAGCCGTCAGCGGCATCGGATATGTTGGCATCTCCACGGAATGAATCCTGATATCCGAGGATATTGGCCGCATACCACTGCTGGAAACCTTTGTTGCCGTTTTTGTTGAATACCACTCCGGCCTGGCCGGCAAGCAGTCCTCCGTCAGGATTGTATTCGTCTTCAGGGAATATCATCGGTGAATCGTTGTTGTCCGGATCTTCATATTTCAGATTGCAGTTCCATTCCGCTATCACTTCCGAAACGTTGTTCACGGTCTCGTCCATACCGAGATCCTCTTCTGACAAAGGCACGATACAGAGAACGGTCTCGTCGATGTCGAAGTTCGTAAGTTTCACTTTCATAACTATTCCCGTGAGGGTGCCGGAGCCTTGAGGCAATGTAGTATGTGCCCATAATGCATCCGGAGATGTCAGCATATAGATGCTGTCGCCATTCCTGTCCCTCACCGGTACCGGATAGTACCGGTAATAGTCAGGGAATCTTCCGATGAAATATTCCGGGTCTTTCTGTTCCGCGTTTCCAGGCCAGCAGGTCTTGAAATTCGTATATGCACCGGCCGTAAGGGCCATTTCCACATCCTTGAGCTTCACGATATTGAATACCATATCATCTGTAAGATCCGCTATCCTCATCTGCGGAACCGTGAAATCGGAATCCTCGAACTTCAGGATATGGGATACTGTCACATCCTTGAATACCTTGTAGGAATAAGCCCCCTCGGTCTCGGTTACGGCTCTTGTATCCTTGAGAGCGAGCGAAACTCTGTCGAAACGTGTAAAGGCGATAAGTCCGGATGACTCGAACACCACTGTGCCGTGTCCTGAGGCGCTCTGGAGGATATATCTGTTCGAAGGCATGTTTGATGATGTCCCGATACCGGTGATGATACCTTCTATGAACACGTTGTCGGTGACAGTCCCGTCCTGTATTGCGGCCGCATCTGAAAAACCTATTTCGTCTGCGGAGTTATATATGCTCGGTGCAGCCTGTTCTACCTTTACGATAGCCTCTGCCCTCCTGCCGTTTTCATCATCGTATGAAAGTTCTATGTGGCCCTGACGCAGACCGTCGGTCTTATTTTCCGATGCGGTAAATACAAGATGCCCGTCCTCGGTGATGCTGACATCCTTCAGCCAGTCCGCCGATGCTTCTGCCACAATCCCGTCTATAGGGATATTTGCGGTAAACGAAACCGAATATTCAGCTTCGGCGGCCATTAGTGACATAATCGAGGTTGACTCGAAGATGATAGCCGGATATGACGAAAGCTGGATGACTGTTATTTCCTTTTCAGAGGCCCGGTCGGACGTAAAGATCCTGATTTTTTCGGAGCGGATGGATGATCCGGTATTTTCAGTACCCTCTACCGTAAAGCTTTTGGTAGAAGCCTTCCCTCCCATCAGGTCGGTCGACAGCCATCCGTTGTCGGTATCGTATTCGAGTCGCCACTCCATATTGGCATCCACCTGAACCTCCACAGGTGTCCCGGCATCCGAGACCAGAATCCTGTCGGAAACCAGTTCCAAAGTCCCGGTCACTTGCTCGTCCTTGTTACAGGATATGACTGACGTCAGTATGACGAGAGCAGCCAATTTAATGGTATTTCCTAATTTTTCCATATCAGTTATTTCGATTGAAGAATGTCTGTCTTGTAAATGATTTCGTAGTCAGTGCCGGAGTCGTTGAGAACAAATACCTGCCAGGTGTCCCCGCCTTCATAGACACGTACCATGATATGTCCTGCCGGCTTGATTTTCTCACCGTTCTCTCCAAGACGGATCCTGTTGTTTTCGACCAGTCCGGCAGCGAACACCATACGGTCTCCCGGGTACAGGTCTGTCGAAAGCATCCATCTCAGGGGCTCCGCTTCCGGATGATAATAGTCCCATACCGGAATGACGTATGCCTTGGCCTGCATCTGTCTTACGAAACTGTTGTGCATCGCGTCTTTATATGCGTGATGATTGCAGACTACGACGTCGGTCGGGCCGCAGGCCTTGGCTACGGCATCTTCCGTCAGAGAGGATTTGATGTCTCCTCCGGTGTACCAGCTGAAATCACCATAGGAAATACGGATGGCGCAGCTGAATTCATTCTCGTCGGTCGTGCTGAATGACATATGTGATGTGCCGGTTCCGGTACCTGTCCATACATCCAGATTTCCGGCGACGTTCCGTACTGAAAATTCCGGATAGGAATCCGGATCATACTTCAGCGGGAACTGGGTGTCGCTGCCGACGACAAACTGTTCGTTCGTCTTTCCGTTATCATTACGGAGTTTCATAAACGACGTGTAGTTGCCGAGGCCTCCGTTGGAAGAAGAGACCTGTTCCGCACTCGGGTAGTTGTAATCCGGCCAGCCGCGGTCCACAATCTTGTCTATGTCGACAAGTTCTGCCAGATGGGTGATTCCGTGCAGTTTGTAAGCCATCCCCGGACGGGATATGGCAGTATTGTCGAACGAACCTATATGGTCGCCGTGGAAATGGGTGATGAATGCATAATCTGTCTTCGTACCCTTTTCCAGCGGCTTTGAAAAATTCTCTATGTACTGTGCGACCCATTCGGCAGGTGACTTTGAGGCAGAAGGTCTGGGATTCATTATCTCCTGCTGGTAATTGTCAGTCCCGAGATCTCCCATATCTACAAGCATAGTCGTACCGTCCGGCATGATCATCCACGCGACGTTTCCCCTTCCTGTACTTATCTGGTGGATATCCAGATAACCTTCCTGCCAGTCCTCCACATATGCCTTCTCGATGGACGGGCCGTCAGGCAGCGGCTCCACCCTGTTGCAGCCGGAAATGGCTGAGGAAAGCAGCAGTATCGTTAAAGCGACATTCATTTTCTTCATTTGTTTTCGATTTGGTAAGTTTGAGAATAATGGTTCCAGGCCACGGCTCTATTCGATGTCGGGAACATTGAACAGTCCTGCATCCTCTGCGGACATTTCGTTCCCTCCATATCCCGGATTCTGTTTCAGTTCCACATTGCTTGCCGAGATACTGAGCTGAGGGATAGGGAAGAGCTCCCGGTAATGATCGGAAGGCTCATGGTTCCACCATCTCTCCGTAGTATAGGCATTCCAGCGTCTGAGGTCAGTCCTTCTCCGACCCTCTCCGAGGAATTCCAGCATCCATTCCTGAAGGAATCTGTATTTGTCCAGATTGGCCTCGGTACAAGGGTCAGGATCATCATTGCCTTCGAAGTTTCGCCTGCGGACCTCGTTGATAAGGGAAGCGGCCCCTCCCTTGTCACCTGAACGGTACTTGCACTCTGCAAGCATATAGTAGATTTCCGCCAGACGGATAACGACATAGTCAGGATTATACCTGAGATCGAGCCCGGTCCTGTCCGGAACCGGCCGCTTGACAAGACGGACTCCGGAATTCTCCTCACCCGTGGTGATATTGGACGGAAGTTCGCTTGCAGAGGCATATTCAGTCCCTATTTTCTTGAACTGGGCTACCTGATCCACCAATGTGATGACCTCTCCTGTGTATTCTCGCGCTCCCATACAGCTGACTGTCCTGCCGTCGGAAGTGACGCGCTCCTGCTTCCCGTAAAGGAACATCCCTTCATACTGTTTGTTGCCCAGATAGATGTACCCTTTCTTTCTCAGGTCGGCATTATTGAATCTTGCGAACGGTGTACCGATATTGAAAGAATAACCTGTACCGTCCGGAGCCAGTGACGGCTGGAGATGAGCTCCGTTTGTAGAGCCCATGCCATCCACATCGTAGTAGTCCTTTGCATTGTAGTGGTTGAACCTTTCATAGTCCCAGCCGATCTGGTTCATCGAGTACTGCGAAGCGCAGCTCCATATCACTTCCGTCGAATAGTCGTTGTCAAAGCCGAACGGAGCGTTCCAGGTCTCTTCGAGTTCATACTGTCCGTATTTCCCATCGATAATGTCCTGGCAAAGCTGTGCGCATTCGTCGAACATATCTTCTCCGATGTAGACCTGGGCATTGAAATAGAGCCGTGCCAGACAGGCGGCTACGATTCCCTGGTTCACCCAGCCTTCTTCCTTCTCGCCGAGAGTCTTTTTCTTCAGCGAGGATTCGGGTGCGATACCTTCGAGGAACAGCTCTTCGATATAGTCGAACGTCTCGCGTGCAGTCGAACGCGGAACCTCGTCCAGAGTGTATTCCTTGTAGAGAGGCATTCCTCCGAAAAAGTCAAGGGCTCTCATATAGGAATATCCTACCAGCATCTTCAGCTGCAGGACGTGGTCCGCCTTGTCATGTTCGGTAAGGCCGAATGAAGGATAGTCGAGGGCGGAAAGTTCGTCTATCATGGCCAGTGCGTAAGAGATGCCCTCTCCCATCTGGAAATACACATTATAGATGTTGGAGTGTTCCGGTGTCCATGTATGCCAGTGGAACTGCCTGTAGACTCCGCCGCTTTCGTAATCGGCACCTTTCTGCGTGACACAGAATTCGTCAGCCACGCATTCCTGCATCATCCACGGATTGAATTCGTGTGTACCTCTCCATTTGGTGTAGGGCCTGGCAAGGGCAGCATAGATATTGTCCTTAGTGGAAAAATACGTGTTCTGGGCTATCTCCGAATAGTATATCTCGTCAAGATCAGTACATCCTGCAAAGAAGACAGCCGCCCCGAGTAAATATAGCTTTAAGATGTTTTTCATATTGTTCCCCGTATTAGAAAGTCAGTTTTACTCCGAATGTGTATCTGCGGGTTTCAGGATAAAGGTCGTTATACCACTCATACCCCGGATCGAGACCGTTTATGTTCACTTCGGGGTTCAGTCCCGAATAGCCGGTCAGACATGCCACGTTCCTGACCGTAAGGTACAGGTCGATGGCATCGATATATTTCTGCCATTTCTTCATGTTTATGGTATATCCCAGACTGATGGCATCTATCTTCAGGAAAGATCCGTCTTCCAGCCAGTAGTCGCACAGGAGCTTCTCCTGCTTGATGCCCTCGTTCTTCAGGAAGGCGCTTCGCAGTACGTTCTGATTTGACACGTTTGCAAGCCCGTAATACATATCTATGGTGTTGAACACATCATAATCCAGCCATGCACGGAGATTTATGCCGAGAGACAGGTTCCTGTAACGGAATATGTTGTCCCATGAGAAGATAAGCTGCGGAATCGCGTTGCCGATGTATCTCTTGTCATCGTAGGTCTTGTTGTCGGCGAGGATGATGTCATTGTTCTTGTCGTAGATCAGCCATTTGCCGTCCTCTGTGATTCCTGCATATTTCCACAGGTAATAGCTTCCTATCACTGTCCCTTCCTCAAGCCGTCCTCCTGTTCCCGGAGCTCCCGGGGCAGGGAAGTTCACACGGTCCTGATAGGAGTGGTTGCCCCACAGGGAAGTGATCCTGGATTTATTCTGCGAGAATCTCATTGCTGATGACCACTCGAAATCCTTCGTCTGTACAGGTATGCCGCCTACCTCGAATTCCCATCCCCAGTTCTCGAGGTTTCCGTAATTCATCACGGTAGAGTCGTACATGGCCGGAGGTGTGGTCACCGTGATGTCATAGATCATTCCGTCGACCCAGCGGTGATACCAGTCGAATTTTCCGTAGAGCCTGTTTCCGAGAAATGCGTAGTCCAGACCTATGTTAAGTTCGGCCTTCTCTTCCCAGTGAAGGTCGCTGTTCACGTTGTTAGCCGGGCCATAGGACATGATCCAGTCTCCGTTCATAGGCCAGTAGGACCCGGAAGCATAGCGGAACGCTGTCTGTCCTGCTCCGAATCCGCAGTTTCCGGTGACACCGTATCCGGCACGGATTTTCAGGTCGTCTATCCAGCCGATGCCGTCCATCCAAGGCTCACTGGAGATACGCCAGCCGCCTGACACTGCCCAGAAGTTTCCCCAGCGATGGTCTTTTCCGAATTTGGAAGAACCCTCACGGCGGAGACTCGCGGTCACCATATAGCGGCTCCTGTAGCTGTAGTTCACACGTCCGAAGAAGGCGATGAGGCGGGTCCGGGGATATTTATAGGAATCCATGGAAGCCCTGCCGTCCTTCAGCCAGTCACCTGCATTCATATCCCAGGCACCGGTACCGTCTACAGGGAAATTGTAGTTCGTCATATTGAAGCTCTCGCTGTTCTCCTCATAGAAACTGTAGCCGAGGACTGCATTCACCGTATGGTCGTTCGCGAAGACACGGTCGAAGTTAATGGTAGGCTCGACAGATACATTGATAGTCTTGTTGAATTCATGGTAGCCCTCACCGTTCCTGCCGTTCTCTATGGAAGACCTGTGCTGCGAAGAAGTGTAATATGTAGCCTGCATCTGACGGTCCTGCCAGCTGACAGTGGCCTGGGCTGAAAAACCCAGCGGAAGATTCAGCTTTACATTGGCATCAGCCAGCATCCATTTGTCTATCTTGTCGCGCTGCTTGAGCATCACGTCTGCGACAGGGTTGAAATAGTAGTCTCCTCCGATGATGACATTGTACCCTGAAGGATTGTCCTCGTCGTATATAGGCTCGGTAGGGTTCATTTTCATGGCAGCGGCAAAATTGCTGTTCGCTGCCCTCTGGTCGCGGTGAGCTTCGCGGTATTCGGTGTGGACATTGATTTCAAGGAGGTTATCCAGAAGATTGAAGCTCCCGTTTATCCTGCCGGAGTAGTCCTTTCTGTTGTCTCCGAGCGCTATACCTTTCTGGTCGGAAGCCACGAAAGTCGCATAGACCCGGGCTGCGTGTCCGCCTCCGGAAAGATTCACTATATGACGGTGCGAGAAAGCGCCTTCATTCAGAAGGGCTCCGTACCAGTCATTGTCCGAACCGAGGTCACTGCCGAGCCCGAAACGCAGGAATTCATCCTTGTCAAGGAGCTGTGGCCGGTTCGACACCTGTTCTGTTGTAAGCTCTGCCGTATAGGACAGGCGCATCGGGCCTTCGTTCGGCTTCTTGGTGGTGATGAGGATGACACCCGCGGCTGCTCTGGTTCCGTAGATGGCTCCGGCAGATGCATCCTTCAGCACATCGATGGAGAGCACATCCTCGAAGTTGATGGACCTGATGTCTGCCCCCGGCACACCGTCCACCACTACCAGCGGGGATGCAGCGGCATTGATGGATGCCACACCTCGCAGCTGCATGGATGAAGACGTGTTCGGGCTGGATGTCTCGGTGATGGTCATACCGGAAATCTTGCCTTTCAGGGCAGTGGCGATGGTCGAGCCTCCCTGGCCTGCCAGCAGGTCTTTCGAAGAAATGGAAGTGATGGAACTGGTCACAGCCTTCTTCTCCATAGTGCCGTAGCCGACGACCACTATCTCGTCCAGCATATTCATGTCTTCCTGAAGCCGTATGGTTACAGGTGAGGCCGAATCGATTTTCACTTCCTTGGTGACAAAGCCGAGATAGGAAACGGAAATCCTTGCAGGTGCGCTTGCGTTGATACTCCAGCGCCCGTCCAGGTCAGTGAGGGAATACAGGTCCCCTTTTCCCACCAGCAGGACTGTCGCACCGGCCAATGGCTCTCCGTTCCCGTCAACGACTTTTCCGCTCAGTCTGCTTCCGTCTGAGTCAGACCCTGCAGCGGGTTCTTCCTCTGCCCCTCCTGACCCGAACGTAAACGTATTGTCCACGCGGGAGTAGTCTAATCCAGTGATTTCGGCGATCCTGTCAAGAATCTCCGTTAATGTGACGTTCTCCAGTCTGAGCGTGACTTTTGGAAGATTCCTTGCGGCATCTGAATCATAAAGAAAACTGCAGCCGGTAAGCTGTTGAAGCTGTGTCAGGACTTCCGGTAACGGCTTTTCCGTGACATTGATCGAGAGGTCGGTCTCTTTTGTGGAATAGCTACCGGATCCATCCTGCCCCCAGACAGGGGCTGCTGCCATGAGCAACGGCAGCAAGGCCGATAAAAGCCTGAAAATTCTGTGGTTCATTTGTCTGATTGTTTGTCGGTTGTTCTATTCATTAATATTTCCAGTTATTCGTGTTTCCGTTTTTTAGTCAGGCATACATTAATAATACAATCGAACAGTCTTTTTCAGGGGGGCGGAAAAATTAAATTTATGTAAAGAAAAATTTACATTGCATAAAAAATCTGAATATATTTGCGCGGATATGTACAATATCCGAAATTCTGATAACTGATGTCCACGTTAACTGATACAGAACTTGTAAAACGACTCGCAGACGGTGATGAAGAAGCTTTCTGCCAGCTGTATGCCCGTTATTGGAAAAAACTGTTCAGCTTTTGCGGCAAATTTCTGAAGTCGTATGATCTGGCGGAGAATTACGCGCAGGATATTTTTCTGAAAATATGGGAAAACAGGGAATTCATCGATCCGGAGAAATCCTTTTCGTCTTTTCTTTATACGATCGCCAGAAACAAGATCCTGAACTATCTCAAGCATGTCGCCAGAACGGAATCTCTGAAAGAGAAGTTCATTTCCGACTATTCCTCCACACCTGAATATGCTCAGGAAAGCGGTGACAGGCTGCTGGAAAAAGATTATCTTGCCATTCTGCATAACGCGATCAGCCGGTTGTCCCCGCGGCAGAGACAGATTTTCTGTATGAGCCGGGACGAAAATATGTCCCACAAGGAGATAGCAGAACAGCTCGGACTTTCCGTCTATACGGTTTCGGAATATATGTCCGATTCTCTAAAATCCATAAAACGATATGTATCCAGGCACTCCGATATCATATTTCCCTTATTGTCAATTATTTTCAATCTGCATCAACTATGACTGACGAAGCCTTTGTACGTGACCTTGTCATCAAATATATAAACCGTTCCTGCACCAAAGAGGAACTGTCGTGTTTTCTTGATATGATGAAACAGAATCCGGAATCATTTCCGGAGCTGGATGCTTCTGTGCGCGAGCAGTGGGAGAAAGAACCGTTGGAGACCATCGATGACGATGCCTATGCCATCTACAGGCAGGAAGCATTGCGGCTTATCCGGAAATCCCGAAAAGGCAGGAAGTTCTCGAAACGGCAGGTCCCGTTCGGGAGAGCTGCCGCGGTTGCCGCATCTCTGGCGGTCCTGATATCCGGCGGATATTTTATCATATCCGATATGATCGGGAACAGGGTGGAAAAACAGCTCGCGACGTACGAGCATATCGTGGCCGCTCCCGGACAGATAAGGGAAATTACATTGCCGGACGGGACGGAAGTGACACTGAACGTGGCTAGTTCCCTGAAATATAACGCAAGATACGGGAAAGAGAGCCGTGAAGTCTGGCTGGATGGTGAGGCTTTTTTCGATGTGGAAAGCAATGAGGAATGTCCGTTTTCCATCCATTCCGGAATGCTTGACGTAAACGTGACCGGAACCTCTTTCAATGTATGTGCCTATAATGATAATCCGATGACTACGGTGACGGTAAAGTCGGGGAAAGTCGGTGTGGTCTATGGAGATGATGATATCCGTATGAATCTACGCGCTGACGAGGAGATAGTGATAAATACGGATGACAGTTCAGTCTCCCGTAATGCTGTAAATGCGATGGATGCCCTTAAGTGGATGAGGGGGAGTCTGATTTTCAGACAGAATACCCTTCCGGAGGTGATCAGGATCCTGCGCCGTCATTATTCCTGTGACATCGAACTGCGCGACAGTACATCTTCCGTGAGGATTTCCGGAACCCATGACAACAAATCTATAGAATCCGTACTTGAATCCATTTGTTTTTCTGCCGGACTGCACTATAGAGTGAAAGATGGCGGCTATGTCATTTATTGAGATTGATCTGGCAGTCCTGCTGCGGATCTTTGAAAGCCTTTCCGATCTGTTCCAGGGCTGCGGCCTGTGATGCCTCGGGAAGGGCGGCAAGATTGTTCACGCAGCCGAGCATTGCTGCTCCTCCGAAACCGAGTGACCGCAGACAGGCCACCCTGTCGGGAGTGATGCCTCCGAGGGCGATGACCTTGCTGTCGATGATGCCGTCTTCCGCCGCCTTGGACAGATCCTCTGGCGTAAATGCGGACCGGTATCCCTGTTTCGAGACGCTGTCGAATATCGGGCTGAGGAAGACATAGTCGCATTCCGGACGGTATCTCTTCACTTCATCGAAAGAATGGCACGATCTGCTGATATGTCCTGTATAGCCTTCCGGGATCTCATTGTGCCTGGCGTTAATGTGTATCCCCAGCAGCCCATACGGTGCTGCCAGTTCGAAATAGTCGTGGATCACAATGCGGGAACGTGCTGCAGCGGATATGTGGTCGAGCAGGCGTGCGCATTCAGCCGCGGAGGCTCCCGGCTTGCGCAGATGGACGGTGTCGACACCATATTCAAACAGCCTTGTTATAAAGTCAGCTTCCCCATCAAAGAACGATGGGGAAGTGATTACAATCCATTGCATAATGCAGAAAGAGATGCTATTTCTTCAGCTTGTCGATGATAAGGTCGGCGACTTTCTTCCCGGACATCAGCATCCCTCCGAAGATAGGCCCCATACGAGGAGTTCCGCTCACGGCAGATGCAGCCATGCCGCAGACATAGAGACCCGGGTAGATCTCCTTGGTCCCGTTCACTACTTCCTGCTCTCCGGCAACTACATCAAGAGAGCGCTCGCCGATGACATCTCCTGTATCGGTGGCAAGACGGATCCCGTTCTTCCTTGCCACTGTCCTGCACATCTCGCTGTCGTGTCCTGTACCATCAATGACGCATCTGGCCATTATGTTCAGAGGATCCACATGGAGCCCTTCGCGGAGCACGGGGGTCCAGTTGACCACTACTCCGCTCACCACGTTGTCCTTGAACACTACATCCTCGACCGAATAGCAGTTGAAGATTGTCGCCCCTTCGTGCACAGCCTTGTAAAGAAGGGCGGAAGTGCTTTCCACTGAATCCATTACATACAGCCCATCTCCGAACGGTCTGTAGTTGATGTCGAAATCCCTGACGATATCCATTGCCTCTTCCTGGACTACTATCTGGTTGAACATCATAGCCCCTCCCCACATACCTCCGCCGGGGGAGAGCTTGCGGTCGAACTGTGCCACCTTCAGACCTGCCTTGGCCAGATAGTAGGCGGCTACAATCCCGGAAGGCCCGCCGCCTACGATAGCGACATCGATGTCCAGGTTCCTTTCCAATTTCTCGAAATAGGTACTGATTATACCCTGTGAAACATTCTTCTCAATCATTGCTTTGATATTTTAATCCTGTATTTTAAACTGTTTCCATATTTTGGCGCAGGTCTCCGCTCTCAGTCCCGTCCGGTCCCTGCAGGTCGCATTCCCCATCGTTCCTGATATTCTGGCTTATCCTCATCGCACAGAAGTTCGGGCCGCACATTGTGCAGTACCTGCCGCCTACATGGTTTGCTGTCCTGTAATATTCCAGTGCACGCTCCGGATCCAGACTGAGGTTGAACTGGTCTTTCCAGCGGAACTCGTATCTGGCCTTGCTCAAGGCGTTGTCCCGGACAGTCGCCCCGGGATGCATCTTGGCCAGGTCGGCGGCGTGTGCAGCCAGTTTGTACGTCACTACTCCGACACGGACATCCTCTCTGTCAGGCAGGGCAAGATGCTCCTTCGGAGTGACATAGCAGAGCATTGCAGTCCCGAGCCAGCCGATCTGGGCGGCACCGATAGCACTCGTGATATGATCATAGCCGGGTGCGATGTCGGTGACGAGCGGACCGAGAGTGTAGAAGGGCGCATTGTGGCATTTTTCGATCTGCCTCTGCATATTCTCGGGGATCTTGTGCATGGGGACGTGGCCAGGACCTTCTATGAAGGCCTGCACATTCTTTGCCCAGGCGCGTTCCACAAGTTCTCCCATTGTGTCGAGCTCCGCGAACTGAGCCTTGTCGTTGGCATCGTATACCGAGCCTGGACGCAGCCCGTCACCCAGCGAAAGGGCGACATCGTATTTTGCGCATATGTCGCAGATGTCATCAAAATGCTCGTAAAGGAAACTCTCTTTCTGATGTTTCTGGCACCACATCGATATGATGCTCCCTCCGCGGCTTACCATTCCTGTCAGACGGCTGTCGGCCAGGTGGATGTTTTTCAGCCGTATGCCGCAGTGGATGGTGAAATAGTCCACTCCCTGCTCGCACTGTTCGACAAGGGTGTCCCGGAACAGTTCCCAGGTGAGGTCCTCGGCCTTGCCGTTCACCTTTTCCATTGCCTGGTACATCGGGACAGTCCCGACAGGGACCGGACAGTTGCGGATGATCCATTCCCTTGTCTCGTGGATATTGGCTCCCGTAGACAGGTCCATCAGCGTGTCTCCTCCCCATTTGCAGCTCCATACTGCCTTCTCCACCTCTTCATCTATCCCGGATGTGGTGGCAGAGTTGCCAATGTTGGTGTTGATCTTCACAAGGAAATTGCGGCCTATGATCATCGGTTCGGCCTCAGGGTGGTTGATGTTGGCAGGAATGACAGCCCGTCCGGCAGCCACCTCGTCCCTTACGAATTCAGGGGTTATATGTGTCTCTATGCCAAGCCTGGCGCAGTCCATGTTCTCACGGATGGCGACATACTCCATTTCCGGGGTGACCATGCCTTGTTTCGCATAGTACATCTGGCTTATCTGACAGCCATCCTTTGCCCTGAGAGGCAATGTGATATGCCCGAATCTCAAATGGTCCAGAGAGCGGTCGTCCCTGCGCATCCGTCCGTATTCGGATGAGATTTCCGGCAGCCTTTCCACTCCGCCCCGGTCCAGTATCCACTGTTCGCGCAGGCGAGGAAGTCCCTTTTTTACATCTATATCCGCTTCCGGGTCGCTGTACGGCCCGCTGGTGTCATAGACATAGACATCCGGATTGGGGTGTTCGACCCTCTCTCCGTTGCTGATGCTTACTGTCGGCATCTGGTGCACGACCCGCATCCCGACCCGGATTTCCGGGAAAAGCCGTCCCTGCAGGTAGACTTTCTCCGAACCGGGGTATGTGATCTTGATCCTGTTGTCCATATAGCAGTTGAAATTAGATTCTTCACTTCGTTCAGAATGACATTTATGATATCCTTGGACTTCGTTCAGAATGACTCCATCACTCTTTTCATCTCCGCTGCCGGGTCATCCGCCCTCAATATGCTTCCGCTCAATGCTATTCCCGTGACCCCTGTTTTCATGATTTCCCCGATGTCCCCGTATGTTATGCCACCTATGGCGACTATGGGCAGCGATATTCCCCTGTCTTTCATCATTCCCGTCAGCTTCCTGTATCCTTCCAGCCCGAGCACCGGGGCAAGATTCTTTTTGGTCGTGGTGAACTGGAACGGCCCGCAGCCAATGTAGTCCGCCCCCTCCTCTGCAAGGCGGCATATATCTTCGGCCGTATTGGCCGTCCCCCCGATGATCAGACGTTCTCCCGCAATACGCCGTGCCTCTTTGACAGGCATGTCATTCCTTCCGAGATGTACCCCGTCGGCTCCGGTGCGCAGCGCGACATCCACATTGTCATCTATTATGAACACCGCACCCCTGCGCCTGCATTCCGGCAGTATCAGCCTTGCCGTCCGTTCGATTTCATCATCATCGGCATCCTTCATCCTGAGCTGTATCCACTTGCATCCTCCTTCAAGGGCAAGCATCGCCGAGTCGTACCATGAATATCTGCCGGTGGAATGTGTGATGAACTGTACCCGCGATGCATTCATGATCTCATCGGTCAGCCTTGTCAGAAGACATTGCGGCCTGCCGTCGCTCCGGAAGAAATGGTTTACCGGCCCGTGCCCTTTCCCCACGGCAATGTCCGCTCCGGCTTCCAGTGCGGATGTGAGATACCGTTTGGCAGAGCGCACCGCCTGTTCCAGACCGAGACCGCGGGCAAGGAATGCCGTGATGGCGGATGACAGGGTACAGCCTGTACCGTGGGTGTTCACCGTGTTGACAGTGTCCGATGAAAGTTCCGTGTGCCGGATGCCGCTGACTGCCATATTTTTGCCGGATTCCGGATCGAGATAAAGATAATCCGTCTTAGTCCTGCCTTCCGCGTGGCCTCCCTT
>JADIMI010000017.1 GCA_017694845.1 Candidatus Cryptobacteroides intestinavium | reverse complement strand
GGTGCCCTTCGACTGGTCATATTCGGGTAAATATAAAGGACCGATGACTTCCGGTGCGACTAATACCGATGCCGTATGACTGTAAAAATATCATAAAATACTTGCACAAGTCATAGAAAACAGAATGACAGTGAGAGGTGCTCAGAATGACAACGAGAGGTGCTCAGAATGACATTCCCTGTCACCATAGACGGAGCCTTGTCACCATAGACGGAGCCGGAGGCGGAGTGAAGGATCTGAAGCACCACTCCGGCTCTCTGCTCCGGCTTTCATCACAGATTCTCCACTCTTTACTGCTGATGACACAGTGTTTTCCCGGTGATCAGAAATATTTTGATGTGAGGAAAATAATACCTATATTTGCAGCCCATTTGTGGGAAAGTCCCGCAATGGGTTGATTTATTAACACTTATATTATTAAACAAAATGATTAAACAGTACGAGACCGTTTTCATTGCAACTCCCGTTTTGTCTGAGGCCCAGATGAAGGAAGCGGTTGCCAAGTACACAGGCTTCATCAAGGAGAATGGTGGAGAGATTGTGTATGAAGAGGACTGGGGACTGAGGCAGCTTGCCTACCCGATCCAGAAGAAGACCACAGGATTCTATTATCTGATAGAGTTCAAGGCAGATTCACAGTTTATCGATGTCCTGGAGACCCAGTACCGTCGTGATGAGAGGATCATCAGGTATCTCACTTTCGCGATGGACAAGCACGCAGTTGCATACGCTGAGAAGAGAAGGGCTAACAAACAGGCTAAATAAGGAGGCGAATTATGGCACAGAACAATGAAATACGTTATCTCAACCCTCCTACAGTAGAGGTCAGGAAGAAGAAATACTGCCGTTTCAAGAGAGCCGGTATCAAATATGTTGACTACAAGGACGCAGAGTTCCTCAAGAAGTTCCTGAACGAGCAGGGAAAGATTCTCCCTCGCCGCCTTACCGGTACTTCCCTCAAGTTCCAGAGGAAGGTAGCCCAGGCAGTCAAGAGAGCAAGGCATCTTGCACTCCTTCCATATGTAACAGATCTTTTGAAATAAGGAGGACAGCTATATGGAGATTATTCTTAAGAAAGATGTTGCGAATCTCGGCAATGCCGATGATATCGTGAATGTAAAGGCAGGTTATGCTGTCAATTACCTTATACCTCAGGGGTATGCGATAATGGCTACAGCATCTGCGAAGAAGGTGCTTGCAGAGAATATCCGCCAGCGTGCACACAAGGAGGCCAAGCTCCGTGCTGATGCTGAGGCTCTTGCAGCCAGGATTGCAGAGGTTGCAATCAAGATCGCTGTAAAGGTGAGCGAGTCAGGCAGGATCTACGGTTCTGTTACGGCTGCCCAGGTGGCTGATGCCCTCGCCGCTGCAGGGATCGAGATCGACAAGAAGGATATCACAGTAGCTTCAGACATCAAGGAACTCGGATCATACGAGGCTTCCGTGAAGTGCTACAAGGATATCAAAGGGACTGTAAAGTTCGAGGTAGTCGCTGAAGAGAACTGATCTGATATAATCAGTAAATGATAAGAGACGGTACTGCGAGGTGCCGTCTCTTTTTTATTTGTTGAAGCCCTGGTGATCCGTTATCTGCTGTTGTATTGATCAAGCGCCTTGCCTATGATGTCAGTCGCACGCCGGAGGTCATCAGAGTTGAGGACATATGCTATCCTCACTTCGGATGGGCCGAGTCCCGGAGTGATGTAGAAACCGGATGCCGGCGCCATCATTACCGTCTCTCCGTTGTCGCTGAAATCGGACAGGCACCAGGCGCAGAAGTCCTCGGCATTCTCCACCGGCAGGGAAGCGATGACGTAGAATGCTCCCTGTGGCCTGGCTACTCTGATCCCCGGAATGTTCTGCAGCCCTTCTATGAGGACATCGCGGCGGTGCTGGTATTCCTTTGCTATCGGGTCAAGATATGCATGTCCTGCGCTGAATGATGCCTCGGCTATTATCTGGCCGACAAGAGGAGGGCTGAGCCTTGCCTGGGCCAGTTTCAGGAACCCTTCGGTTACAGCCCTGTTGCGCGTGATGACAGCTCCTGTCCTGATGCCGCATTCCGAGAATCTCTTCGACATCGAATCGAAGATGACCACATTGTCATCCACCCCTTCCAGGTGTCCGGCGGAGAAGAACTCCATACCATCATAGACAAATTCGCGATAGACTTCATCGGCAAACAGAAATATGCCGTGACGTCTGACGATGTCGCCAAGCATTTTCATTTCCTCCCGGGAATACAGGCTTCCGGACGGGTTGTTCGGGTTGCATATCAGTATTCCCCTGGTCCTCTCTGTTATAAGTTCTTCGAACCTTTCCGCCGGAGGCAGGGCAAATCCGTCATCGATGCTGGTTGTGATAGGTACGACCTTCACCCCTGCGGCAGCGGCGAAGGACAGATAGTTGGCGTATGTCGGTTCTGTCGTGATGAGTTCATCCCCCGGGTCGAAACAGGTTATGAAAGAGAAAAGCACTGCCTCGGATGCACCGGTCGTGACTATTATCTCATCGGGATCATATTCTATCCCGAAGTCTGCATAGTATTCCGCGATCTTTCTCCTTAAAGAGAGGAATCCTTGTGATGGACTGTATTCCAATACCTTGCGGTCAATGTTCCTCATCGCGGCCAGCCCTTGTTCGGGCGTCTGGATGTCCGGCTGTCCAATGTTGAGGTGATATACCGTAATACCCCTCGATCTGGCTTCATCTGCAAGCGGGGTGAGCTTGCGGATCGGTGACAGCGGTATGTGCCGTATCCGATCAGAAATAGCTCTTGTCATAATGTGGCTGTTGTGGTCCAGTTGCCTGGAATTATTTAACGTCACTTCGACGAATCTGTATTATTGTCCGGTGCAGCGCCGGTCTTGTCGGTGCCGCCGGCGTTCTTGTCATCTTTCCGGTATTTGAACCGGCGGATCTTCATTGTCGCGGTCTTTTCGAAAGGTTCCTTTACCACTTCGACGGAATTGACCTTGGATGACTTGCTCACGTGCTTGTTGACATAGTTGAGCACGGCCTGCTTCCTTGCCTCCAGCCTTTCGAAGAACTTGTCTTCTCCTTCCTGGTCCCAGTCGATGATATTGTCATTGAACTGCACGAGGGCCACAAGACGTCCATCCCTTTCCATTACGATGGATTCGTTGACTTCATCCATATCGTTGATGACCTTCTCGATCTCTTCCGGATAGATGTTCTCTCCGGACGGACCGATAATCATATTGTTGAGACGGCCTTTGATGTAATAGCGTCCTCTATCGTCCCTGGTGGCAAGGTCGTTGGTGCGGAGCCATCCGTCATCCGTGAACATAGTCCTTGTGCGTTCAGGATCCTTGTAGTATCCCAGCATGACATTGTCTCCCTTGACCTGTATTTCCCCTTCTCCCTTGCTGTTGACATCATCGAGCCTTACGGTCACGTTCCAGGCTGCGCCTCCTGTCGAGCCGACCTTGGTCTGCTTGGTGTTCGCGGTACAGATGAGAGGGGCGCATTCTGTCATCCCGTATCCGATTGCATACGGGAATTTCGCCATCTTGAGGAATGACTCCACTGTCTCATCCAGTTTGGCTCCGCCGATACCGAAGAATTTGAGCTTGCCTCCGAACGTGGCCTTGAGTTTCATTCCGATGAACCAGTAAAGCACCTTTGGCATCTTCTGCTGCATCCAGCTCAGTACGCGGCTGTGGCTGATTGTAGGGATGACGCTGTTCTTGTATATCTTCTCTATGACAAGAGGCACGGAAAGCATTATCGTAGGTTTCACGGCCTTGATGGCGGGGAGCAGGACGGAAGGTGTAGGAGGTTTCTGGATGTAATAGACACATGCGCCTACGAATATGGGGTACAGCACTCCAATGCTGAGTTCGTAGGTATGTGGCATGGGAAGGATGGAAAGCCATTTGTCTTTCTCTGTGCACCTGTGGGCGTGGTATGATATCTTCACGTTGGTGATGAGGTTGCGGTGGCTGAGCATCACTCCCTTTGCACTCCCTGTCGTCCCTGAAGTATATATGATCGTGGCGAGATCATCGGGGAGCGGACTCACCACCCTTCCGTTGCAGGTATATGCGGAGTCATCCCTCTTGATTATCTCGAATTTCTCGATGTCTATCACAAGGACCATCCGGTCAATGCATTCCTGGCTGACTTTCGGCAGGAGTCTTTGTGAAACGAAAATGGCCTTGCATTCCGAATGTTTCAGGATATTCGCCACTTCTGTCGGAGATGAGTCAGGAAGAATCGGTACGGATATGCGTCCGAAAGGTACCAGCGAGAACATCGCCACAGTCCAGTTCGGCATATTCTGGGAAAGTATCGCGACCCTGTCTCCGGCCCCTATCCCGTAGCGGCTGAGTCTTGCGGATATCTCATCGCATTTCCTGCGGAAACTGCCGTAGGTATATCCCATGTCCGATCCGAGCATCTCGGACATCCTGTTCCTCTCGTAGAGAGTGGTGGAATATTCGTACAGCTTGGCTAATGTATCAACGTATTTCTCTCTCCATTTCAGGATCTGGCGGGAAACTATATTCATACGGGTATGTTTAAATTATTGTCGTTATTTTCCGGTCAGTGTGTAATGTAGTCTTTCGGATATCTGCCTACGAGATGCAGGCTTTCGTATATCTCCTGTATACGTGCCATATCCGCCTTGGCATCATCCGTTATCTCGAACCTGCTGTGGATGCCGACACGTTTTGTCCCCCAGTCGAAATATGCGATGTATACGGGGACTCCGGTCTCCTTGGCGATGATATGGAACCCTGCCTTCCATCTCTTGACGGGCTTTCTTGTGCCTTCCGGTGCGATGGCAAGATGGAACTTGTCCCTTCTCTCCATTTCCTTTATCACGCTCAGCACTATCGAGGATGGGTTCTTCCTGTTGACAGGGATCCCTCCCATCTTCCGGATTATCCAGCCGAGCACCGGCCATTTGAAGAATTCCTCCTTGACCATACACAGGGCATCCCCTCCGACGGATTGGTAGAAAAGGTATGATACGACAAAGTCCCAGATGGATGTGTGCGGAGCACCGAGAAGGATGCATTTGTCATCCGGAGCGGTGCCTCCGACTGGCGTCCAGCCCCATATCTTAAGCAGGAAGCCACAGAATTTTCTCCACATAATTATCAGATATTAACGTCTTCAAGTTCCTTTTCACTCCTGAGGTTCTGCCTTATGAACCTCTGTCTGTCAATGGTGTTCTTGCCCATATAGAACTCCAGGAGTTCGGAGATGCTCTCTTCGTCGCTCAGTTTCACGGTGTCCAGCCTTATGTCCTCGCCTATGAAATTGATGAACTCGTCAGGGGATATCTCTCCGAGACCTTTGAACCGGGTCACCTCCACCCCTCTGCCCAGTGCCTGCATTGCCTTCTCTTTCTCTTCGGGTGAGTAGCAGTAGCGGACATTCTTCTTGTTACGGACCCTGAAAAGAGGGGTCTGAAGTATATGGACGTGGCCCCTTCTGATGAGGTCGGGGTAATATTTTAGGAAGAAGGTGAGGACCAGCAGACGGATATGCATTCCGTCATCATCCGCATCTGTCGCCACTATTATATTGTTGTATCTGAGGTCAGCCATATCCTCCTCAATGCCCAGGGCGGAGATCAGCAGGTTCAGCTCCTCGTTTTCGACCATCTTCTTGCGGCTGTCCTTGTAGCAGTTCATCGGCTTCCCTTTCAGACTGAACACTGCCTGGAAATCCGCGTTGCGGACCTTGCTGATGGTGCCGCTCGCAGAGTCTCCCTCGGTGATGAAGATGCTTGTGAGCTCTGTCTCTTCCTGACGGTTCTTCGGCAGTTTGTCCGTATAGTGTATCCTGCAGTCCTTGAGCTTCTTGTTGTAGATGCTCGACCTCTTGTTCCTCTCCCTGGTCTTCTTCTGGATGCCGGAGATCTCCTTCCTCTCTTTTTCAGAAGAGATTATCTTTTCCTGGATCACTGGCGCTATCTCCTTGTGAATATGCAGATAGTTGTCCAGGTTGGTCTTTATGAAGTCGTTTACGTAGCTGCGGATTGTAGGCCCCCTGTCCACTGTGGCCGACCCGTCCTCGTTCTTGACGGTGTTCTCCCACATATAGGTGGAGCCGAGCTTGATCTTTGTCTGCGATTCGAAGTGCGGCTCCTGGATCTGGATGCTGATGGCTCCGATTATTCCCTGTCTGATATCCTCCGGGGCATAGTCCTTCTTGAAGAATTCCTTGAGGGTCTTTGCAATGGCCTCCCTGAATGCCGCCAGATGGGTGCCTCCGTCCCTGGTGTTCTGTCCGTTGACGAAAGACAGTATATTCTCCCCGTAGCTGTTGCCGTGTGTCAGCACTATCTCGATGTCATCGCCTTCAAGGTGTATGGGCGGGTATAGCGGAGTCTCTCCCATCGAGTCGTTTATAAGGTCCAGCAGGCCGTTCTCCGACTTGTATGCGACACCGTTCAGCTTGAGTGTGAGCCCCTTTTTCAGGTAGGCGTAGTTCCTGACCATACGTTCGACATATTCCATCTTGTAGGAATACCCCTCGAACATTTCCGGGTCGGCGGTATATCTGACGTATGTGCCGTTCTTTTCTTTTGAGGGTCTCTGTCCGGATTCCACAAGCACCCCTTTCTCATATCGGGCGAATGCACTCTGCCCATCCCTGAACGACTCCACATAGTAGTCTTCTGAAAGGGCATTGACAGCCTTGCTTCCCACACCGTTGAGCCCTACGGACTTCTGGAAGGCCTTGTTGTCGTATTTTCCACCCGTGTTGAGCTTGCTGGTGGCATCCACCAGCTTTCCCAGAGGGATCCCCCTTCCGTAGTCCCTTACGGATACCGTCCTGTCCTCGATGGTTATGTCAATGACTTTTCCGTATCCCATCGTGAATTCATCGACAGAGTTGTCGATTGTCTCCTTGAGCAGTACATATATTCCGTCTTCCTCGTTGTTCCCGTTCCCGAGCCTTCCGATATACATACCCGGCCTCAGACGTATTATGTCAATGCCTTCGATGGTCCTGATGTTGTCTTCAGTGTATTTGATGTCTTCTGCCATATAAACCGGTCCAATAACTGGCAAAGTTAATAATTTTTCTAAAAATTTGGCGAAAAAGAATAAATCGCATACATTTGCCCTGATTTAAGTATTCTTAACCAACCGTTTTATGAAAGATGCAGGATTCTTTCTGGCCTGCCTGGCCATCCTTGCGTTTCCGTCCTGTACGGAGACAGTGGGGGAGGCCGTATCGGAGGACAGGGGCGAAGTCTTCATAGCCCTTTCGTCCCGGACAGGGGCGCAGCCGGCCGGCAAGGCCTCTCCGGAGGAAGTTCAGCCGGGCAGTTTCAATATCGAGATATTCAAGACCGATGGTCAGTCCGAGGTACGTCTGTACAGGGACACATACGCCAATACCGAAGGCAAGGCGATCGGGCTGAATGCCGGGGACTACCGGCTGTATGCCTGGTACGGTGACCGGAACAGCCCCGGCTTCGATGCTCCGTATTATGCAGCGGATGTCCCGTTTACAGTCGAGGGGCAGACAGAGACCACGGTCGAGGCGACCGCAAGGCTTGCCAATGTAATGGTGACAGTGGAATTCGGAGAGACTCTCGCGAATGACTATGATGATTTCTATGCCATTGTCCGCAGCGGAGAGGAGGCGCAGCTGAAGTTCACCAGGGATGAGACGAGGGAGGGGTATGTCCCTGCCGGACAGATTTCCCTGGAGCTGTATGCTGATGTGGACGGGACGTGGATGTATTATCCATCCGAACCTGTGGAGTATGAGCCCGGGGACTATGTAGCCTTTTCCGTAGATACAGAACCGGCATTCTCTTCCGTGTCTCTCAGTATAAAGGTGGACGATTCCGTCGAACTTGTCGAGAAGAATGTATCCGTCCCATCCTCCATGCTGCCGCAGGACCCTCCGTCCGTGGCTGAAGGCGGATTCTCCGGTAGGTCGGAAATAGGTATAGTGGAGGCCCAGGAAACAGTTGATCCGCTCAAGCTGGATTTTGTCGCGGGAGCGGGGATCGCGCATTGCTATCTGGAGGTCGAGTCTTCCTGCCTCGGTTCTGTCCCGGTGTCTCCGGAGAGGATCGATCTTGCCGCAGCCGGTGACGGTGCGGCCGCGCTGGAAGAGTACGGGATCAGGTGGATGAAATCTATGTCCGGGCAGAGACTTGCCTATGTGGATTTCACAGGTCTTGCGGAGAGGCTGGCTGCGGAGGCTTTCGATCCAGAGAATCCGTTCTCTGCGACATTTACTGTCACACTTGAAGATATGGCGGGCAAGGAGATTTCCGCAGGCCCGTTCACCATTTCGGCCGAGGCTCCGGAGTTCTCGTTCGCCGCAGGGCCGGAGGCTGCGTGGGCAAGAAGTATAAGGGGCCTGGAGATAGGATATACCAGAGGCAATCCGGATGCCATAAAGCTGCAGTACAGGGCTGCCTCTGAAGATGAATGGAAGGATGCGGAACTGTCGTCCGACAACGGTTCTCTTCTGAGATACGGCAATGTGACGGGACTGCTCCCGGATACTGAATATCAGCTGCGGGCCTTATATAACGGCAATGAAAAGACGGCTGTCACAGTATCTCTGACGACAGAGGCTGCCGCCCAGGTGGCGAACAGCGGGTTCGATGACTGGCAGAGCCCCGAGTTCGAGTTCACGTATAAAGTCTTGTGGACCAATGAACAGCACAACATAACATGGTATCTCCCCTGGCAGCCGGAAGAGACGGATGTATGGTGGGCGGTCAACAGCAGGGTTGCTATGCCATCCACGACCGCGATCGTGTCTGCCAACTGGAACTGGGTACGTTTCCCTACAGTGGCATATTCCTCCGCTTCGACAGAGGACGGCAGGTCAGCGGTAATATATACCGTGGCAGTCGGAGACTGGTCGACATCTTCTGTTCCCAAGACCTCCCATGCAGGGGAACTGTTTATCGGTACGGCGGATGACCGCGGCAATCATTCTTCCGAAGGACACTCTTTTGCAAGCCGTCCCGACCGTCTCGAATTTATGTATAAGTATGAGCCTTGCGAAAATGAAACATTTTCTGTCTATGCCGAGCTCAAGGCGAAGGATGGCTCCACTGTCGCGGTCGCCTCGACAGATGCAGGCAGTGCGGAATCTTCGTGGAAGAAATTCTCCTTACGGTTCCAGTATGCGGATGTGACTGAAAAGGCAGCTTCGATATATATTTCATTCAAGTCATCTTCTGCATCTTCACCGTCGGTTACAAAGCAGAAAGAGATCACGATTGCGGATGGTGCGGTGTATACCGGACATTTCGGCAGTATGCTGTATGTCGATGACCTTCAGCTGATATACGAATAATAGAAAAATCTCGATACGATGAAAAAGATTCTTTTCACTTTGGCGGCCGTGGCGACGGTGCTTTCCGGCTGCAACAGGACGGAAGTGGAGACTTCCGGCAGGGAAGGACTGCTTCAGCTTCAGATAGGATACTCAGGATACTATAATGACAAGACTCCTGAACTTGTTCCGGTAAGGTCTGCGGCTGATGACCAGGCTTTTATCGATACGTTCATAATTTCCATAGACAAGATTTCTGGTACATCCTCATATTCCCTTGAATGCACGGTGGCCGAATTCAACCGGATGTATGCAGATGGCATTCTCACCCTGTCTCCCGGAGACTACAGGGTGGAGGTTACATCGCCCGGTTCCACGAACAATGCAGCGTGGGATCAGCCTGTATACAGTGTTGCAAAGGACTTCACTATCATAGAGGATGTGATGACTCCTCTTGAACTTGTCTGTACACTTTCCAATATGAAGGTGTCTGTCCGCCTGTCAGACAATTTCAAGTCCGAACTTTCTGCATACAGCATTATTGTGACAGGTGAATACGAGACGGGAAATGCATCCCTGACCTGGTCGTCCGCAGATGCCGCTTCGGAGGGCAGGGCAGGCTACTTTGCGGTGGCTCCGCTTACCGTGGAGATACAGGGCGTGAGGCAGCTGGATGGCTCCGAGGCCCATAAGACATATCTCATAGAGGATGTGGCCGCTGCAGACCATCATATACTGAATATAGATGCAAAGGTTACAGGATCGGCCGGGCTGTCGGTAAGCATCGACTATACAGTGAACGAGAAGCCAGTGGACATAGTGGTACCGGGCTTCGAGGAGATCCCTGTCCCGGATGAGGATCCGGATGACAACCCTGACACGGACCCGGATGATCCGTCCTCGACCGCTCCGGAGCTCGTATGGGAGAATAATCCGTCATTCGATCCGACACCGATATCGTCCACGATGGATATAGTGCTGCTGGTCAATGCTCCGGAGAAGATAGCGGAATTCACTGTAGATATCGATTCCGATATTCTCAGAGGGATATTGAACAATATGACATTCCCTCTTGACCTTATCAATGATGAGACAGTCAAAGGTTTCATGGGGTCGCTGGGACTTCCCGTAGGGGACCAGCTTCTCGGGCAGGTTTCCGTGGAGTTCCCTCTTTCAGGCCTTGTACCGCTTATCGGACAGATAGGTGCTCCTGCAGGCTCCGAGCATACCTTCACTCTGTATGTCAAGGATGAGAAAGGTCAGGAACTGAGCCGCAAGCTCGTTTTCTATATGCCTGAATAGGACTGTATCCTCTGACTGAATTGACTGATATGATAGATTTCAGACATATAATGTCAATGGCCCTTCCTCTGCTGGCGCTGTCATGCACACAGACAGCGGGACCGGAGGGATATGGCTATATGGATATCAATGTGGTGAAGGATGCATCTGTGGTTCCGGTGGATGTGGCCACAAGGGCACGCCCGGCGGATGAGATCGCCCTGACTGTCTATGATGGGGCCGGAGGATATGTCTTCGGGACAGATGACTGTGCTTCTGTCACTGACCCTGTGATGATGCAGACCGGGAGCTATACCGCTGTCGCCACAAGCGGGGCGGTGCTGGATGGCGGTGCTGCTGCTTTCGATGCCCCGTTCTATTCCGCTACAAAGGAATTCACTGTCAGACGCAATACTGTCGAGACTCTGGATATGGTCCTTGTCCTGGATGCAGTGAAGGTGACCGTCGGGTTCTCCCAGGAGATATATGACAATTTCAGCAGTTATGTGCTGACTGTCAGCAACGGGATCTCATCCCTGGTGTTCGGCCCTGATGTGGATGGGGTATCCACTGTTGACAGGACAGGATATTTTGCAGTGACCGGCACATTGACATACACCCTTCAGCTGACAGCCGCGGATGGACGCGTGTTCGAGCCGCTGACAGAGACTTATACGGATGTGAAGGCGAGGCAGCACTATGCCTTCAGTTTCTCGGTTGCAGAGCGGCAGCCTGAAGGAGGGGCGGAGATGGTCATTACAGTGGATGATTCTATGAACATAAAGGAGCACCACATAGTCCTTGACTTTACGCAGAATGATATCCCTCGAGCCACCGCCACCTTCGATCTGGATGCCCCGCTTTCGTTCGATGCAGGCGACCTTTCCCCGAAGAGCGTGACTGTGGACTTCATTGAGTCTGCAGAAAGCCTGATTATCCGGCACAGTGATGCCGGCCTTTCTGCAGCAGGTCTTCCGGAGGAGACCGAGCTTTTCGGAGCTACGGCCGAGACAGTGTCTGCCCTTGCCGGACTGGGTGTTGCAGCGGAGCCGGTTACAGCGGATATGGAAGGTACGACTCTGGATTTCACTGAATTTTTTGCATCCCTGCCTGGCGGGACTTATTCGCTGCAGCTGTATGCAAGGAACGGGTCGGGAGCGGAATTGAACAAGGAAATCAGTCTGACGGTCATGACGGATATTCAGGCTGTGTCTGCCAATGCCTGGGCGAGATTCGCCGTGCTTTCAGGGAAATGGACATCGGATACGCAGCCTGATGGCCTCGGTTTCCAGTACAGGCCGGCCGGAGGCGAGTGGAAGGATGTGGAGGCGGATGTGACTGCCAATGCAGAGAAGAAGACTTTCAGCGCGGAGCTTCGCGGGCTTTCTGCCGGGACCGCCTGTCAGTTCAGGGCAGTCTCTGCCGGTCAGAAGTCATCTCCTGTACAGTTCACTACAGAGGAGGAACAGTCTGTGCCTAATATGGGGTTCGACAGCTGGTCGGACCAGTACACCCTGACCGGAGGATGGGATTCGGCCAACAAAGGCTCAGGATTAATGAATGTCTATCCTACAGTCCAGGAGACCTCCGACCTTGCCGTCGAAGGGGATGGCAAGAGCGCTGCGAGACTTGAAAGCAAGAACGTGATATTTGTCGGTCTGGCTGCCGGCAACCTGTATACAGGACAGTATATAGGAATGTCAGGCATAGGAGCGGAACTTGACTGGGGCGTGAAATTCACTTCCAGGCCTCTCGCCCTCAAAGGTTCATACAAATATATGCCGAAGAATATCGACCAGGCCAAGGATCCGTATACAGGGCTGAAGGGACAGCCGGATACATGTCAGATCCAGATACTGCTTACGGACTGGGACAAGCCGTTCAGGGTGAATACTTCGAGCAGTACTTTCGTCGATTTCGAGAATGATCCTCACATCATCGCATACGGCAGGCTGGAGGACAGCCGAACAATGGAGTCATACGATGATTTCACTGTCAGGCTGGAATACAGGAATACGGAAAGAAAACCGAAATATATCGTGATCGTGGCTGCAGCCAGCAAGTACGGAGACTATTTTACGGGAGGAGTCGGAAGCACGCTTCTTGTGGATGAGTTCTCGCTTGTCTATGATCCGGATGCACTTTAATGTTATTCTGAATGAAAAGGATTTTTATATTGTCAGTACTTTTCCTTTCTCTGGGCTCCGTCTTGCAGGCGGCGGACAGGGAAAAGAGACCGGTGGAACCGTTCGACAGAGGTATCGGTCGGAGCACCAGCGTATTCATACCTGCCGGGACTGTCGGTGCAGGAGTATCGTTTTCCTACAACGATTACAGTTTCGGCAACGGGCTGAATGATGCAGGCTATCAGATGCTGTTCTCTATGATCCAGAATTTCCGGGGGAATATGATGTCTTTCGGTATAGCGCCCCATGTGTCATATTTCATCAGGGACAACCTGTCTGTCGGTGCAAGGCTCGACTATGACCGTTCTATTCTCGGGCTTGCCAACCTCGACCTGGCGCTCTCGGATGCACTCTCGCTTTCCGTGGGAAATTTCAATTATATGAAACAGTCGTATACCGGAGCTGTCACTCTGAGGAACTACATCCCGTTCGGACAGAGCAGGCGGTTCGCAATGTTTACCGAACTGCGGCTTACTGGAGGATACGGACAGGCAGAGTCCTACAGGATGGGCTATGATGAGGTCCTTGAGGAGGGTTACAAGTCCGGCACATATCAGGACATCTACCAGTTCGAGGTCGGTCTCGTTCCCGGTCTGTCCGCATTTGTGACCAACGAAGTGGCGCTTGAGGTGTCCGTGGGTCTTCTGGGATTCAATTATCAGAAGGTGGAGCAGGTGACGAACCAGGTGGAGAGAAGCGAGATGGAAAGGAACGGGGTCAATTTCAGGATCAATCTGCTTGCCATAAATTTCGGACTTTCATTCTATATCCCTACCGGGGATCACAGGATGAAGAAAAATCAGTAAGCAAGAATATGAGGTATATCAGAAATATCATTATTTCATTCTGCTTTCTGGCGGGAATGCAGTCCTGCCTGATAGAGAATGATATGTCCTATCCGCGTACCGTGGCTGAGATAACCGCATTCAGTGTGGAAGGACAGAAATCCGTGAATATCGATGCCGCGACGAGGACAGTGACAGTGGAACTGGATGAACTTGCAGACATATCGGCCGTGACGGTCATCTCCTCTTCTGTCACAGATGGTGCAGTGTGCGATGACTTTCCTGTACCGGGGACGGTGCTTGACCTTACGCATCCGAAGAAATACGTGCTGAGCATATATTATGACTATGAATGGACGGTCTCCGCTGTGCAGAATATAGATAGATATGTCCGTTGTGACAACCAGCTCGGGGAGGCATCCTTCAATCTCAAGGACAGGGAGGTCACTGTGTATGTCTCTGATGTGCAGGATCTGAGGAAAGTTATGATAAATGAAATGAAACTCGAGGCGGAAGGGTCGGAGATAGTCTCCACTACCGGATATGAGACTTCAGGAGGGTCCGTCGTGGAAAAGACAGTGGAATGCAGCTTCCCGATGGAACTGGACTGCCTGCTGCAGAGAAGATTCACGGTCATGGACAGGGGAGAGACGATCGAGTGGACTATGTCAGTGGTGTCGAGACAGGTGAGCCTGGCTGTATCTTCAGCGAATGCGTGGTGCTATCATGTGGATGTGGAGGCTGTCTACAGCGGGGATGGCACACCTTATATGGAATACCGTCAATATGGTGCAGATGAGTGGACAAGGTTTGACGATGTGGATGTCGATGGTCTGTCGGTCAAGGCATCTATCCCGGGAGGGGACACGTCCGAGGACGGTTCCGAAAGGCTTCTGCCCGGGACTGCATACGAAGTCAGGATATGTACCGGAGATGGACAGAGCTCTCCCGTGTCATTCACCACAGGCACACCTGACCAGATAGAGAATATGGGATTTGACCAGTGGTGGAATACAAAGGCTGACAACACCGGATCCTGGTATCCGAATCCGGATTCAGGCACGAAGGTCTGGGATACGGCCAACGGTGGCACCGCTATCCTCGGCAACCGGAACCCTACTGTCCCCGAGACAGAATTCCTTGCCACATCTGACCAGAGCAACACTGCTGCGGCCAGGCTTTCAAGTCTTTCTGCGGGAATGTTCGCCGCCGGCAACCTGTACACCGGGGAATTCCTGGGTACGAGCCTGTCTCCTATCGGGGCGAGGCTCAACTGGGGGGTGCCGTTTACCGCCAGACCGAAGGCCCTGAAGGGCTATTACGCATATTCTCCGAAAATAATAGACTATGCGAGGGAGCCGTACAAGGATCTGATAGGGGAGACTGACCAGTGCCAGCTGCTTGTCATACTGACAGATATGGAAGCTCCGTTCACTGTCGACACTGCAAACAATATCTTTATGGACCAGTCGTCTGACAACGGGAATATAATTGCTTACGCCAAGTTCGAGAGCCCGGAAGATACAGGCGGGAAATACCGTGAGTTCAACCTTGAGCTTGAGTACTGGAGACCGGATGCAGTCCCGAAATATGCGATTGTCATAGCGTGTGCCAGCTATCTCGGCAATTATTTCACCGGAGCCGTCGGTTCGACTATGTACGTGGATGAATTCGAGTTCGTATATGATTAGATGGATCACCTGCAAAAGCCTGTGCGCAGAGACGCGCCTCGGTCGATGTCTCTGCGCACGGGGCATCAATCCGTCCGAGACAACAAAGTTAAAAACACATACTTTTTCCGATGATCCGATTAGAGGAGGAGCAGGGTCCCGTATCCTGCAGCGAGGGCGATGACGCATTTGAAGAGTTTCGTGTAAGCGAAACTCTTCTTGTCTTCTGCAAGCAGGGGAAGGGCGGAATGTCCATCCTGGGAAATGCAGCTTGCAAGGAGGACAGGAAAGGGGACAAGGCCTCCTGCATACAGGGAGACGAATATCAGGTGCGGACCGGATTCCGGTATGATGCCGATGGCCACGGCGAGCAGTATCATAATGGCAGGGTTGCTGCTGACCCATCTGCTTATGTCTATATATTCCGACAGTATCCCGATCAGGAGGAGCACACCGAAAGTCCAGGCGAATATCACGGGGAGGTGTCTGGAGAGTATATGGTGCCAGAGTGTCTCTTTTATGAACCTGTCAGGACGGAAGCATAAGATGACTGCCATTGCGATGCAGAGGATGGCGAAAATCATGTTCATCCACCATTCGCTCAGGAGGTCAATGTGCATTCTTCCTTTTTCCGGTGCTGCGTGGCTGTGGTCGAGCCAGCCGCAGGCCAGCGCGACTGCAAAAAATACTGTTGCAGCGGTCAGCACCACCCTGTACAATGTGAGGCTGCGCCGCCTGTCTTCCTCCCCTGTCATTCTGTCCGCCTCCTTTCCTGTCATTCTGAGCACCAGCGAAGAATCTCTCCCCTCCATCACAGCCCCCTTGCGCAATCCTCTCTGCTTTATATAGAAATCCACCCCCGTCCCGCAGAATACAGCCAGCAGGAAAAGTATGGCGAAGATCAGCAGCGCCCTGTCCGGCATCATCGCCAGCATTACAAAAGCCTCATCGCCGCAGGAAGCTATCATCATCGCTGTCAGCGCCCCGAACCCTATCAGCCTTTTTGAATACAGGGATACAGCGGCGAACCCTCCTATGCATCCTGGAATGGATCCGAGTATGGCGGCAAGCAGGACCTGTTTCAGACTGCTGCCTCCGGTCTTCTCGAAAAAGCCGCTGTGCTTTTCGAGATTGAACGACTCGATCATCATCATCATTATTATGACGATGCCTGTGATAAGGATTGAGTCCCTGAAAGTGTCGATCAGAATGTGCAGCATCCTATTCTATCCATCCTGCAATAAAAAGGTTCACAATAGGACGTACAGGGGAGTTGGTCGTCAGGGTCACTATTACAAGCGTCTCCCCCTTCGGCATTCCGGCGGTGTCGAGCGTGACACTGAAACTGCCCTTGCCGTTCGCCTTGACTTCAGGCACAGGCGTAAGGGTGAATCTCTCTGCATCGACATCTGTCTTGTATGCCTTGAAGGTCTCCTTCCCCATATTGGTGAACTCCCAGCTTGCTGTGACTTCCGTACCTGCCTTCACCTTCCCGAAGGAATATGTGCTGTTGCGGAACATAGGCTTGGACCCGTTGTCCCTCTGCTCTTTTGTCAGGTTGTCGAAATTTGCCTTGGTGAATGCGAATATGTCGAGCCTGCACGCTGTCGGCTTCCCGTCGATTTCAGGAGTGGCGTAGTAGTGGTTCTTCCCCCAGATTCCATCAACTGCATCCACCCTGAAGTGCATAGTGGCCGTGCCGTGTGCAGGGACCGGGTTGGGTTCCACATCGAGAGACAGCCCTTCCGATGCTCCGGAAAAAGTGACCTTCATCGGGGATGATCCTATGTTGGCTATCTGCACCTCCTCGCTCTTGTGTCCACCCATTTCAAGGTTGCCGCATTTGAGCTCTGTGCTTTTCAGCGCAAGCTTCCCGAAATGTTCAGGGAAGCGGACTTCGAGAGGCTCCTCTTTCTGGTGGCTTGTCCCGCGGATGCGGAGCACGACAGGTCTGGATATTCCCGAGATATGGGCGGTGAGGGCCTTGTCGAAAGGATACGGGCCTTCATCGTTGGTATACGTGGCTGAGATCACGGCTGTCTTTCCCGGCTGGACAGGCTCCCTGCTCCAGGTCACATCCGTACAGCCGCAGGTGGTGGATATATTGTAGATCACGACCGGCCTGCTGCTGATATTCTTCATCGTGAACCGGCATTTCAAGGCCCCATCGCTCAGAAGTACATCCCCGAAATCATATACGGTACGGTCGAATTCCACTGTCCCTCCTATCTTCTCCTGGGCGGATGCCTGCAGTGACGCTCCTCCGGCCAGGATGACAGAGATAATGAAAATGAATATAATCCGTGTTCCCATTACTGTTGCCTATAAATTCCTGCAAATATACGAAGTTGTTTATAAAAATTTTTCAGCATCTCTTTTTTTTGCGTCTTCTTTTTGCCTTTTGCCGGTTATTCACTACATTTGTAGGATATATGGCTACCGGTGGATGCCGTATTTTAATCAATAAAAATGAAAAATATGAAATTCATACCTCTTCTTGCAGCCTGCTTTCTGGCAGCAGTGCCGTCTTTTGCAGTCAGCATTGTCCCTCAGCCTCTGACAGTCAAGGAAAACCGTTCTGTTGTACAGCTTTCCGAGCCTTTGATGGTCTACGGTCAGACAAAAGACCTGAAAGATCTTGTCTCCGTATGGGATGAATCATTCTCGTCCATAGCGGAAATGAAGTCTTCCGGAGAGAAGAAGGCATCCGTCAGGATGTATGTCGATGGATCGATGGAAAATGAGGAATACTCGCTTGAAGTGTCAGCGGAGAACGGGGTTGTCATAAGAGGCGGTTCCGCAGCAGGCGTATGGTGGGGAATGCAGACGCTCGGGCAGGTGCTCATCCAGAGCCGCGGAGCAGACGGTCAGCCGTTTATGGTGCCCGGGCTTATGGTATATGACAAGCCTCATTTCGGGTACAGGGCAGGCATGCTGGACTGCTGCCGCCACTTCTTCACTGTGGATGAGGTCAAGAAATTCATAGACATTCTCGCCCTGCACAAGCTGAATACTTTCCACTGGCATCTGACGGATGACCAGGGCTGGAGGATAGAGATAAAGAAGTACCCGCAGCTGACTGAAATCGGTACAGTGCGCAAGGAGACTCTTGTGGGACAGCACGGTGTAAAGCCGGAAGTGTATGATGGCACTCCTTACGGCGAAGGTTGTTTCTATTCTCAGAAACAGATCAGGGATATAGTGGCTTATGCAGCCGCCCGTCATATCACGATCATTCCCGAGATCGAGATGCCTGGACACGCAGAGGCTGCCCTGGCCAGCTATCCGTGGCTTGGATGCAAGGGGGAAGGCTATGAAGTGTGGACAACATGGGGTGTCAACGAAGAGATTTTCTGTGTCGGAAAGGAAAGCACGTTTGAATTTCTCGAGAATGTGCTTGATGAGGTCTGTGATCTCTTCCCCGGGGAATATATCCATATAGGAGGGGATGAGGTCCCTTATGTAAGATGGAAGGAATGTCCGGACTGTCAGGCAAGAATGAAGGCGGAAGGCATTGACGATGTGGCATATCTCCAGGGGTATCTGCTGAAGCGTATCGAGAAGTATCTGAATGCCAGGGGAAGGCATATCATCGGCTGGGATGAGATCCTTGATGCAGGGGTGACCCCTACGGCTACGGTGATGTCGTGGAGGGGTCCATCCGGAGGAATCCGTGCCGCAAAGCAGGGAAACCACGTGGTCATGGTCCCTAATACATATTTCTATCTTGACTATTATCAGACCAGCGACCCTCGGAAGAACGGTGAGCCTCTGGCCATCGGCGGGTACGTGCCGCTTTCCAAGTCATATTCCTTCGATCCGTATGACCAGCTCTCCGAGGATGAGAAACAGTATATTACAGGGATCCAGGCGAATCTCTGGACAGAATACATATCTACGTTCGACCACGCCCAGCAGATGATACTTCCGAGGTATACTGCCCTTTCCGAGGTCAGCTGGAGCGAGGAGAAGACGGACATTGACAATTTCCGGAGCCGGGTCAGGGCAGTGATGCTCCCGATATATGACAGGCTCGGGTTCAACTATGCGAAGTATGGCTTCGATGAATAGGCTGCAGAAGATCCAGAACAGGTTCAGGGAGTACAGGATGTCAATGAGAACCAAGCTCAATCTCGGGCTTGGTTCCATTGCTGCAATGCTGCTCCTGTCGAGTATAATCTCGATCCTCGAATACAGGAGGATGAGCAATTATGTGACGGATCTGGTGGCTGACAATATCAGGAACATAAATGTCGCCCAGAAGCTTGTGTCGATGAGCGATGAATACAACCTGAAGGTGCTGGCGACCATCGGGGAGGAGGACAGCATCTCTGTCTCTGTCCCGGAATTCGACAGGCAGGCATTCATGGCCCAGTGCGACGGGCTCAGGACATCGATATCCTCGAAGGAAGCCTTCCCTCTGGCTGATTCAGTCATCTATGCCTATTCTGCATATATGCTCACTTCGCTGGAGCTTCCCCGGGTGATGGCATCGGACTTCATCAATTCCAGGGACTGGTTCTTCAACAGGCTGCAGCCCAGATACAACCGTCTCAGGGCAGATATCGAGCGGCTGACTGATGCCGCCTATTCGGATCTCCAGACCAACTCGCTTACATTCCAGGACAGTTTCTACAGGAGTATAATTCCGGGCATAGTGTCGGTGGGGGCAGGACTTGTACTTGTACTTCTCCTTATGTTCTTTATCCGTTCCTACTATGTCAGCCCTGTCTACAGGATGCTCGCAGCCCTTGAGGACTTTACTTTAAGGAACCAGAAATATATGTGTTCTTTCGATGGCAATGACCAGATGGCGGCACTCAATTCTCAGATAACCGAGGTCACGGAGGAGAATGTCGAACTGCGGCGTCGCGTCAAGTCCCTCAGGGATGAGCGTGAGAGGCTTATCGAGGCGGTCCAGTCTGTCCAGGAATGATGGACCTGATTGCCCGGATATTGTGTAAATGAGTTAAGGTAGTGAATGTCAAGGTAATATCGAGGAATGTAGGTCTGGCTCTGCTGGTCAGCGCCCTCTTTATGTTCCTGTCGATGGTGGTGTCGCTGATCGATGGGCGGGACTCCGCGTTCGGTCCGCTGGCTATAAGTTTCATTATCACCTTCATATTCGGTGCTTTCCCTTTTATCTTTGTCCGGCAGTCGTCCGCGATATCCCAGCAGGACGGATATACGATAATAGTTCTGTCGTGGCTGCTTTCGTTCATATTCGGGATGCTTCCCTATGTGCTGTGGGGCGGTGAGTTCTCCCTGGTGAACGCCTGGTTCGAGAGTGTTTCCGGATATACGACCACCGGCTCGACCATCCTGACCGATGTCGAGGCTCTTCCGAGGAGTCTGCTTTTCTGGCGTTCATCGACACATTTTATCGGAGGTTTCGGTGTCATTGTCTTCCTTCTGCTTGTCATACCTAATACCAGCCCTTTCCGGCTGCGGCTCGCCAACATTGAGCTTTCCTCCCTGTCGCGTGTGGGGTACAGGTACCGTTCAATGAGGATAGTGTATATCATAACGGTGGTGTATCTGGGGATTACGGCTCTTACGGTCATCTGTCTGATGCTGGCCGGTATGTCCCTTTTTGATGCAGTCAACCACGCGTTCAGCATAGTCGCCACAGGAGGGTTCAGTACAAAGAATATGTCTGTCGCGGAATTCGACTCGATGGCTGTGAATATCGTGGCTGTAGTGTTCATGGTCATTTCATCTCTTCATTTCGGGCTGATTTTCACTGCAGTCGTCACACGGTCCCTGAAACCTTTTTTCAGGAATCCGGTCGTGAAATTCTTCCTCGGCTCCATTATAGTCCTTTCTCTGCTGATCATGCTTGACCTTCTGATCCAGGGCGGATATACCGACTGGGGAAAGGCTGCAGCGGATGCCCTGTTCCAGGTGGTGTGCTATATGACTACAACCGGGTTCGGAATGTCGGACAATTCGCAATGGCCGCTCCTTGCAGGTCTGTTCCTGATGCTGTCCATACTGCTGGGCGGATGTTCCGGCTCGACTGCAGGAGGTATCAAGGCCGACAGGATCTATATAGCCCTCAAGGCTCTTTCGAGGCAGATAAAGTACAGCCTGCATCCGACAGCTGTCTCGCATATCAAGGTAGGCAGGCACAGCGTCTCGGATGCCGAGGCTTCATCAGTCATGACATATATTGTCCTGTATTTTATGATACTGGCGGCAGGCGTGTTCTGTGTCCTGCTGTGCGGAGTGAAACCTGTCGAGGCTTTTTCGGGCTTCATTACGTCAATGGGTAACGCCGGGCCGGGCCTTGAGTCGATAAGCGCTCTGGGAACGTATGCAGCGCAGCCTGCAATGGCAAAATTCATATATACTGTCGGTATGATATTCGGCCGACTCGAGATATATCCGGTGATAGCCGTGACATATATGATGTTCAGGAGGAATCTGTAATGGCAAATACCGATTTCCTGTACGACAGGTTCATATCGTGTCTCCGCTATCCGCCGACTCCCTGCCAGGACAGCCTGCTGAGGGATATGTCTGCCTTTATCAGCGGGGATGATTCGGATATATTGGTAGTCAACGGATATGCAGGAACAGGAAAGACGACGGCGGTCGCAGCGGTCGTCAGCGCTCTCCGGGAGCTGAAGATAAGGTGCGTGCTTCTGGCCCCGACAGGCAGGGCGGCGAAAGTGCTTTCGGGATATGCGGGCGGTCAGGCATTTACGATACACAAGCATATATACAGGCAGAAATCTGTCAGCGGAGATGGGTTCGGACAGTTCTCCCTGAATATCAACAAGGCGAAGGACACTCTTTTCATAGTCGATGAGGTGTCGCTTATCGGGATCGATGCCGGCCAGCAGCAGACAGCCGTATTCGGATCCGGCAATCTGCTTGAGGACCTCGTATGTTTTGTCCGTAACGGTGCAGGATGCAAGCTTGTCCTCATAGGGGATTCCGCGCAGCTGCCTCCGGTGGGACTGGACTGCAGCCCGGCACTTTCGCGGGACTATATGTCCATGATGGGCGGTGTGGAATACTCTTCGCTGACTACAGTGGTCCGGCAGCAGAAAGAATCCGGGATACTGTATAATGCGACTCTTCTGAGGAAGATGATAGAGGAAGGTGATTCCGCCTGGCAAGGACAGTGTCCGGCATCCCTGAAGCTGAGGACGGATGGCTTTGATGATGTAGAGCGTATATCGGGCGGAGAGCTTCTGGAGAAGATAACCGATGCCTATGCCGGGTACGGGGAAGATGAGACGATAGTGCTCTGCCGTTCCAACCGCAGGGCGAACAGGTACAATGCAGGGATCAGGGCGGCCGTGCAGTTCAAGGAAGAGAGACTGGTGCGGGGAGACAAGCTGATGATAGTCAAGAACTGCTATCAGTTCGTCGATAATGTGGAAGGGATGGACTACATAGCCAACGGTGATATTGTCAGGCTTGCGAGCATATCAAAGTATGAGGACAGGTATGGACTTCATTTCGCTACGGCCCGTCTGTCATTTCCTGACTATGATGACCAGGAGATAGTGGCCAAGGTAATCCTGGATACACTGGAGTCTGAAAGTGCATCTCTTACATACGGACAGCAGAATATGCTCTATGCGGGTGTGAATGAGGATTATTCACATATCTCGTCGAAGAAAAAGAGGTATGAGGCTGTGAGGGAGGATCATTATTTCAATGCCCTACAGCTGAAATACGCCAATGCCATTACAGGGCACAAGTCTCAGGGAGGCCAGTGGAAATGCGTGTTCATCGACAATCCTTTCTGGCAGGAGGAGCTCGGGCCGGATGACCTGAAATGGCTGTATACGGCTGTTACAAGAGGGGTTGAAAAGGTATATTTTGTCAATTTCAATGACAGGTGGTTCTGATCTCCCTGCTGTCACCACGGGCGCAGCGAAGGATCTGAAGTACCTATAATATTGATAATTATATAACTGTCATTAATTTATAAAGTTATGGATATAAGAGCGATCGCCGTAACGGCAGCAGTGATTTCGGGAATATCTGCGGTGGCATCTGCCGCCGACATTGGCTTGTGTGACGGGAACATTCCGGGCGGGGCCTTTGTCAGGCCGGAACTGAATCCGGTCCCGAAAACATGGAAATGGATTTCCGGGAATGAAGTCATTTTCTCCTATGATGGCTCATATACGGACTCTACAGCTTTTATATTCGATGCGTCCAGGAAAAAGATTGCATATGGAGCTTCCGCCCCGGAGAAGTACAGTTCATTTCCCGTCAGGCCGGAAGGCGCGGTGAACCTTACGTATTCCCCGGATTCGACAATGCTTGCCTTCACCAGGGACAATGACCTGTATGTGACAGAGATCGCTACCGGCAGGGAACACCGTCTGACTTTTGATGGAACAGACCTGATCCTGAACGGATATGCATCGTGGGTCTATTATGAGGAGATACTGGGGCGTCCATCAAAGTACAAGGCCTTCTGGTGGTCTCCGGACAGCAGGAAGATAGGGTTCTACCGGTTCGACAATACCGAGGTCCCTCTTTTCCCTATCTATTCTCCTTTCGGCCAGGATGGATCGTTGCGTCAGACACGTTACCCGAAGGCAGGAGAGACCAATCCTCAGGTCCGTATAGGTATAGTGGACATCGTTTCTGTATGTAATTCCGGGAAGAATGTCCCTGTGGTATGGGCCGATTTCGATCCGGAGGATGACCAGTATTTCGGGATTCCTTTCTGGGGGGCGGACAGCAAGGATTTCTTCATCGCCAGGATGCCTCGTATCCAGAACACTCTCGACCTGTACGCTGTCTCTGCAGCCGACGGTTCGAAGAGGCACATATATAATGAAACATATAAGACGTGGATAGACTGGATAACTGAAGTCATTTTCACGGAGGAGGGCCTTTATATGGCCAGGGCTTTCGAGACGGGCTGGCAGCAGATATATTTCCTGTCATATGATGGCGGCCGGTTCAGGCGTCTGACAGACGGTCCTAACTGGTCTGTATCTCTCGAGCGGGTGGATGAAGCATCCGGAGAGGTCTATTTCACGGCGCAGCGTGATTCCCGTGTCCGGTCATGTCTGTACAAGGCGGACAGAAAAGGCAGGATAACGGCTCTGACTGATACATCCTGTAATGTCTCGGGAGTATCGTTCTCCCCGGATGGAAAATATTTTGCGGCTTCACTCTCCAATATGTCCACACCTGTCAAGGTCGTGGTGGCCAGAACTTCAGGTGCCGCTGCCACTGATCTTTCCGACAGACGTTCCTGTACTGTTGTCGCTGATATGGCTCCGGAGGGCATCGATCTGTCCGGATACGCGATGCCGGAACTTGTGTGGATGACGACCGAGGATGGATTCCGCCTCCCGGCGACAGTGACTCTTCCTGTGGATTTCGACCCATCCCGGAAGTATCCTGTCCACGTCGACATCTATGGCGGCCCGGACACCCCTATGGTGAGGGACAGGTGGGTCGCTCCTTCAGCGGACAACCAATGGTGGTCGGACAACGGGATCATACAGGTGGTCGCTGACTGCAGGGCTGCAGGCAACAGCGGACGGGCAGGGACCGATATGGTATACCGTAATCTTACGGAATGGCCTGTCAGGGATTTTATTGCGTGGGCGGACTATCTCAAGGGGCTTCCGTACGTCGATGGAGACAGGATCGGGGTCGAGGGCTTCTCGTTCGGAGGCACGATGACTGCAATGCTCCTGTTCCGGGCGTCTGAAAGCTATAATTGCGGTGTCGCCGGAGGAGGGGTGTATGACTGGGCTCTGTATGACTCTCATTATACGGAACGTTTCATGGAGACCCCGCAGACCAACCCGGAAGGCTATGCTTCCGCCCGGGTCCTGAATTATGTCTCTTCGTATCCTGTCGGGACCGTGCCGGCAGGCTCTGCTTCATCCGTTCCAGGGACTCATAATGCAAAGCCGGCAGATGTAATGCTGAAGATAACCCACGGGACGGGGGATGACAATGTACACTTCCAGAATACACTCCAGCTTGTGGATGAACTGCAGAGGAACGGAAAGAGGTTCGACTTTATGGTCTATCCGGATGGAATGCACGGCTACAGGGGGTATCAGGCGACACATTTCAGAAACGAGAACCGGGCGTTCTGGCTAATGTATCTCAAAGGCAGCGGCAGGTAGGAGGAAAGCGACAGGTAGGCGGAAATCTGTCCGGATGCCGGTGATATGCTGTGTATTCGGTTTTACTGTCGTTCTGCTTCTATCGTCATTCTGTTTCTATCGTCATTCTGATTTTTCTGTCATTCTGAACGAAGTGAAGAATCTGTTCATAGACGCAGCCGGAAGGTTCAGATCCGTTCGGTGATGAACAGGTAATTGCCGGATGTGGCCGGGAGGCTTTCTGATTCCGGAGTGACGGTTACTCTCAGCCCGAAGATATGGTATCTGCCGGATGACTGCACCTTGAGCCGTCTGCGCAGTTCATCGCTGCTGACCGGGATGTTCCGGGCTGTCACATCTGCCTGAGGGAAATCCTTGCCGGCGGTCAGTATCCCGTTCCTGTCAAGAGGCAGCACCCTTATGATTCTGAAGATGCGGAAGAAATTCTGCAGCTCATACTTATCAGCCGCATAGTCACTGTCCTTGATTGAAGAAATGCCGTATTCGGAAGTGTATGTATGAATGCTGACCGGTGCAATGTAGCAGTGGGTCGACCGGTCGAGCATTGCCAGCGGGAAGCGCCTGCACAGAAGCCTGAATGCTCCGGCTTTCAGGAGGGCCTTGTCCGGTTCAAGAAGGAGCGCCCCGGATTCTGACATTATCCGGTCCAGACTTGCTCCGGGCAACAATATCGCATCTGCATCGTTTTCTTCCGTCCTTGTGAAAAAGAATTCCCCCTTGCCGGAACATTTCGCACAGATGATACATTCCCCGTCATATTCGCGGTCGAGATATGCCACGACTTCCTTGCATTCGTTGGCGTATGATACCACATCGATGCGTCTGCAGTGCGGGCCGAGGGAGCGGGCGACAATATCGATGTCGGCCATAGGGGACAGCTTGACCGCTACAAACCTTGCGGTCCGCAGCAGGCTGTCCTTGAGCTGTATGATATCCGGCTGACAGTCTTCTATCCTGAATACTTTCTTCCCATCGGCGGCGCGTCTGGCCGGATCGAGATATATGATGTCGGGGGCGCACCCTCGAAGAAGTCCCTCCGGTGTGGCGGATGCAGTCCCGCATAAGTCTTCCGTATCGGATCCGTCTGCAGAACATTCTATTCTTGAACACGATACGGAGATGTTGCTGCAGCCGAGAACCGAAAAATTATGACGTACGGCATCCGCAAGGACCGGGTTCATCTCGTTGTACAGGACTTTCCCGAAATGGCGCGAGAAGACATAGCAGTCGACGCCCAGCCCTCCCGTCAGGTCGGCGATCTTCAGCCGGGATGTGTCTGCCTTGCAGTCATCAGGCATTAGCTCCAGTATGGTCCTTACCCTGGATTCTGCAGTGAATTCGGATGAACATTGCTCGACACTCAATGATGACGGGAAGATGAGGTGTGGATTCCTGTACCACGACGGAACCTTGTCCCTTAATTTCCTGTGTCCGAGAATTGTGCTGACGGCGAGTCCCATATCGATGTCAGCCTGCTTCGATTTCTGGAACAGCAGTCTGTCTGTATTGTCATCGAAATGTGATTCAATGAATTCCGCCAGTTTCCCGTTATCATCCATATTTTCAGCAGAAAGTATAAACCGGTTAATAAAATCAGATATTTTTTCCAAAAATCAGAAAAATTTTTCAAAAAATCTCTAAATTTGTAAGATTTGCAAAGGTTGGAAAATAGTAACTTATTAACTGATAACTATATGGAAAGAGACTTTAGACAGGTGGCCCAGAGCTGGCTTGATGGTAACTATGATGAAGAGACAAAGGCACAGGTCCGTGAATTGATGAAAGATCCTGCAGCCCTTGAGGATGCGTTCTACCGTAATCTTGAGTTCGGCACAGGGGGGCTCAGGGGAGTGATGGGAGTCGGTACGAACAGGATGAACAAATATGTTGTCGCTATGGCTACACAGGGACTTGCCAACTATATCCTGAAGAACGTGAAGTCCGGAGATCTCAGCGTGTGCGTGTCTTTTGACAGCCGCAACAACAGCGCCGCTTTTGCCAGGATCACAGCGGAGGTGCTGTCAGCCAACGGAATCCATGTCTATATCTATGACTGCCTTCATCCGGTCCCGCTCCTGAGCTATGCAGTGAGGAAGAAGCACGCTACTGCAGGGGTGATGGTCACCGCTTCCCATAATCCGAAGGAATATAACGGGTACAAGGTGTACTGGAGCGACGGGGCCCAGATCATAGCTCCCGTGGACAAGGACATCGTGGCCGAAGTCAATGCCATATCGGATCCTTCGATGGTGAAATACAAGGCAGATGGGAAGGAAGGAGGCATAGAGACTATGGGAGATGAGATGAACAATGCCTATATGGATGATGTCCTCACCCTTATGCTTTCTCCTGAATCCAGGGCAAGACACAAGGATCTGAAGATAGTCTATACTCCTCTTCACGGATCCGGTGTGCATATTGTACCGGCCATCCTCAAGAGACTCGGGTTCGAGAACATATACCATGTCCCTGAGCAGGATGTCAGTGACGGTAATTTCCCTACCGTGATGTCTCCGAATCCTGAGGAACACTCCGCTCTCGAGATGGCTGTGGCAGTGGCTGACAGGGAGGGGGCGGACCTGGTGCTCGCCACTGACCCGGATGCCGACCGTCTCGGGATTGCAGTGCGGGACAATGATGGGAAGATGGTCCTGTTCAACGGCAACCAGACGGCATCGATGCTTACCTATTATATATTGAGACGCTGGTCTGAACTCGGGAAGCTGGATGGCACCAAATATGTCGTGAAGACAATTGTCACCACTGAACTTATCCGTGCAATTGCCGAGAAATACGGGGTGAAGGTCTACAATGTCCTCACAGGATTCAAGTATATCGCCGATATCGTACGCCGTAATGAAGGCAAGGGCGAGTTCATCTGCGGGGGAGAGGAAAGCTACGGCTTCAACATAGGCCAGTTCGTACGTGACAAGGATGCTCCGATATCATGCGCAATGGTCGCCGAGTGCGCTGCCTGGGCTGCAGATCAGGGCAAGACTCTCTACCAGCTCCTCAATGATATCTATGCCGAGTTCGGATATTACCGCGAGGCTCTGGTGTCCCTCGTCCGCAAGGGCAAGGAAGGAGTAGCGGAGATTGCTGCCATAATGTCTGATATGAGGAACAATCCTCCAAAGGAGCTTGCCGGACTTCCTGTGACCGAGGTGATCGACTATGACAGGCCGGAAGAGACAGGCCTTCCAAAGTCGAATGTGCTCCAGTTCTTCAACGAGGCCGGAGATGTAGTGTCTGTAAGACCTTCAGGTACAGAGCCTAAGATAAAGTTCTATTTCGGAGCCAAAGGAGCGGATGCAGATGCCAAGATCGAGAAGCTCCGCCAGCAGTTTGTAAAATGACAGGAGGGGTATGAAGTCTGATATAGAAATTGCCAGGGGCATACGGATGAAAAATATCACCGAGGTGGCGGCCGAGACGGGGATACCTGGGGATATGATCGAACAGTATGGCCATTATATGGCGAAAGTGCCTGAATCTCTGGCGGATGATGAACAGGTCAGAAAGCACAGGCTTGTTCTTGTCACAGCGATTACAGCCACCAAGGCAGGTATCGGCAAGACTACGGTCTCGGTCGGGCTTGCCCTGGGGCTCAACCGTATAGGAAAGAAGGCCATAGTGGCTCTGCGGGAACCGTCGCTCGGACCGTGTTTCGGCCTCAAGGGGGGTGCGGCAGGAGGCGGATATGCGCAGATAATGCCGATGGACAGGATAAATCTCCATTTCACCGGAGATTTCCACGCCGTGACTTCCGCACATAATATGATCGCCGCCCTGCTGGACAATTATCTGTATCAGCATCAGGAGGATGGCTTCGCCCTCAAGGAGATCCTGTGGAAAAGGGTCCTGGATGTGAATGACCGTTCGCTCAGGGATATAGTCACAGGACTCGGTCCACGTACCAACGGCATCGCCAGGCAGTCCGGCTTCGACATTACCCCTGCTTCGGAACTGATGGCCATTCTCTGTCTTTCTGCCGATCTGGAGGATATGAGACGGAGGATAGAGAACATCACCCTGGGAATCAGGTTTGATGGTACTCCGTTCACGGTGAAGGATCTCGGGGTTGCAGGCGCCATAACGGTCCTGCTGAAAGATGCCATCCATCCCAATCTGGTACAGACGACGGAGGGTACTCCGGCCTTTGTCCACGGCGGCCCGTTCGCAAATATAGCGCATGGCTGCAATTCGATAACTGCCACCAGGCTGGCAATGACATTCGCTGACTACACGGTGACAGAGGCAGGCTTCGGAGCCGATCTCGGGGCAGAGAAGTTCTTCAATATCAAATGCAGGAAAAGCGGGCTCAAGCCTGACCTGACGGTGCTGGTCGCATCGTTGCGTGGACTCAAGATGCACGGATTCGTCCCTGAGGACAAGATAGATGCACCGGATCCTGAAGGACTGAAAAGAGGGTTCGCCAATCTGGACAGGCATATCCGCAATATCAGGGCGTTCGGACAGACGGTCATCGTCTGCTTCAACAGATACGCCTCAGACACGGAAGAGGAGATAGATCTCGTGCGCAGCCATTGTGACGGGCTCGGTGTGGGGTTTGCCGTCAATAACGCCTACTGTGAGGGAGGCAGAGGGGCGGAGGAGCTCGCGCATCTGGTTGTCGACACCATCGATAGGAATCCTTCCGGACCACTGGAATTCACATACAGGGATGACCAGAGCGTAGAGTCCAAGATAGAGAGCATAGCCAAGAATATCTATGGCGCCGGTTCTGTGTCCATCGGCAAGAACGCCCGCAACAAGATCAAGCGTATCAATGAACTCGGGCTTTCTCACTTTCCGGTATGTATCGCCAAGACACAGTATTCTTTCTCTCAGGACAGTGCCAAATACGGTGCTCCTGAAGGATTCAATTTCAGCATCAAGGACATAGTGATAAATTCAGGTGCGGAGATGCTTGTGGCTATCGCCGGTGACATCATCAGGATGCCGGGTCTTCCGCGAAATCCACAGGCCCTGCATATCGACATTGTCGATGGTCAGATCGAGGGACTTAGCTGACATTCTGTTTTCGAAATATGTCACTGCAGAAGCTGCATGAAACCGGAAGGGATGGAGAACTCCATCCCTTCACCGGTTATCGGATGTCTGAACCGTATGCTTTCAGCGTGGAGATACAGTCTCCTGCGGTATGATCCTCCGTACAGAAGGTCTCCCGCTACGGGACATCCGAGTCCAAGTGCGGAATGCACTCTTATCTGATGCGTCCTGCCGGTGAGCGGGCGGAATTCCACGACGGCGAGTTCTCTGTCGGATGACACTGCTGTGACACGGTAGTCTGTGACTGCCTTTTCCCCGTATTTCCTGTCGACGATCTGCCGCGGCCTGTCGTTGAT
>JADIMI010000016.1 GCA_017694845.1 Candidatus Cryptobacteroides intestinavium | reverse complement strand
GATATGAGCGAATATATGGAGAAATTCACCGCATCGCGACTGACCGGGGCTCCTCCGGGATATGTAGGATATGAAGAGGGAGGCCAGCTGAGCGAGAAGGTGAGGAGGCAGCCTTACAGCGTCGTCCTTCTGGATGAGATAGAGAAGGCTCACCCCGACATATTCAACCTTCTGCTGCAGGTACTGGATGAAGGGCGTCTGACTGACAGCAGCGGAAGGTCGGTGGATTTCCGCAATACCATACTTATCATGACATCCAATGTCGGAAGCAGGGAAATGGATGAGTACGGCAACGGTGTAGGCTATGTAACGGCATCCAGGGACACAGCCTCCAGCAGGAAGTCAATACTGGAGAAATCGATAAGGAAAATCTTCCCTCCTGAATTCATCAACAGGATCGATGAGCAGATACAGTTCAACCCTCTCGGGAAAGCGGACATTGAAAAAATCATCGACATCGAGATCAAGGATCTGCGTCGCAGGGTCTCGGAGGCCGGATACAGGCTCAACATAACGCCTTCGGCTAAAAGGCTTGTCGCAGAACGCGGCTATGATCCGAGATTCGGGGCGAGACCTCTGAAAAGAGCCATACAGAGATATATAGAGGATCCTGTATCCGAATATATAATATCGTGCAGATCCGGATCCGCTTCTGCAACGGGCGAGGCAGTCACCATCAAGGTCGGCACATCACCCGACAGGCAGGACACTCTCATCATTCCAGGCAGAAAGCTACAGAGCCTCGATATCGATGAGTTCAAGACCGAGGTCACTGATGATGCCGGCAAGGGCGCTTAATGAATCATCGGAAGAAATCATTGAATTGATGGACTCAAGTGTGAAATCAGTATTTTTCATAATATGCCTCCTTTGTTTTATGTTGCAAAGATAGGAGGCCAATGTACCACAACACGGCACAAGCATAAAATTTCATAAAATAATATGACAAGACTCGCTATATTCGACCTCGACGGAACACTTCTCGACACTATAGAGGATCTTGCGGCCGCCTGCAACTATGCACTGAAGGGGTGCGGCTGCCCGGAAAGGAGACTCGGGGAATACAACGGAATGGTCGGCCGCGGAATATACAACCTCTTCCGCGCAGCCCTGCCAGAGGATAGAAGAACAGAAGATATGGTGCAGAAGATGGCCGGCATATTCATCCCGTACTATGACAGGCACAAATGCGATCTCACGAAGCCATATCCAGGGATAATGGAACTTCTCGGCAGACTGTCAGCGGAGAAGGTGAAGCTCGCCATTGCATCCAACAAATATCAGGAAGGGGCAGAAAGCATAGTGGCATCATACTTCGGACAGTTCGGCTTTGTCCAGGTCCTCGGGCAGAGTGAAGGCAGGCCGATAAAGCCATCACCTGAAATCGTGGAGGAGATAATGTCCAGGGTAGACGGAATACAGAAAGATGAGGTAATCTATATCGGGGACTCCGATGTGGATATGCTGACCGGCAGGAACGCCGGAGTGCGGACAGTCGGGGTGACCTGGGGGTTCAGAAGCAGGGAAGAGCTGCTCGCCTGCAGCCCGTGGAGACTTGCGGACTCACCGGAAATGCTCGGAGACCTGATACTGGGCTGCACGGACAGGATATAATGACACAATAATGAAACCGATACTATGGAAAAGGAATGCTGGAGAGACACTCTCTCGAAATACATAATCTACACGGCCCTGGCCGCAGTAATATGCGCAGTATGCTGGTACTTCAGAAACATACTGATATACATACTGATAGCAGGAGTGCTCTCCCTGATAGGCGGCCCGTTGTCGGAGTCTCTGAAGAAGATACATATCAGGAAATGGAGATTTCCGGACTGGGCGGCCGCCATTGTCACGATAGTGATCATACTGGGACTGCTCCTGTCCATCCTCACCCTGATAATCCCTATCATCACCAGCATTGTAAAAGACATATCGCTGGTGGATGTCAGCAATACGGTAAAGTCCATATCCGGACCTCTGGCAGATTTCAATATGTTCCTGACCGAAAAGTTCCCTAACCTCGGACCGGACTTCAGGATCGAGAAAGCCGTGATGGAACAGCTGCAGAAACTTTTCAGCGTATCCGTATTCTCATCTGTCCTCAGCTCGGTGACATCATTCCTTGCAAGTTTCGGGGTGGGTATATTCTCCATCGTCTTCATAGCCTTCTTCTTCTTCAAGGAGAACGGGATGTTCACAAGGATAATTTCCGCTCTCGTCCCTGACAGACACGAGGCCAAGGCAAAGGAATCCATAGGCGACATAACTCACCTGCTGTCAAGATACTTCCTCGGGCTTCTGGTGGAGATCTGCGGAGTCGCCATCATCAACTTCCTCGGGCTGATGTTCATTGCCAGGATGGGATTCAGCGCCTCTATCGGAATAGCTTTCATGACGGGGATAATGAATGTAGTACCATATGTCGGGCCATGGATAGGAGGTGCGCTGGGCACTGTTCTGGGCATAGCGATGAAATACGTATGCTCCACGCACATCGGGCTTGATGTCAACCTGTGGACTTTCATTATAATAATGGTGGCCATATTCTGTGTCACGCAGATTGTGGACAACTACTTCTTCCAGCCTATAATCTACTCCAGCAGCATAAAGGCACATCCTCTCGAGATCTTCATTGTGCTGCTTATGGCAGGCACCATAGGCGGCATACTGGGTATGCTCGTGGCGATACCTTGCTACACGGTGATCAGGGTCATAGCCGGGAAATTCTTCCGCAGCATAAAGTTCATCCGGCAGCTTATCCCCGAAGAGGAACCCGCAGTGACATCCGGCAGATTCATCGGGCAGGGGAAAAACGGGAAAAATAAAGATATGACAGAGCAATGAAAATGAAGATGAAAAAGACAATACTTGCAGCAATAATCGCCTTAATGCCTATGGCAGCAGGCGCAGACAACAATGAAATCCCGTGCATCGAGCCTGACGGGACATATATGTTCGCCAGGAGAGACACCTGTGACCTGTATATGGATATCTATTACCCGGAAGACGGCAGCGAGACCATCTACAACGGGCAGAGGAAACCGGCCATACTGTTTGTATTCGGAGGAGGATTCATCGGAGGAAGCCGGGACGAACCCTATAACCTTCCGTGGTACAAGGCTCTTACAGAGAACGGCTATACTGTCATCGCCATCGACTACAGGCTCGGGCTGAAAGGTGCGGAATCTGTCGGCATCGGACAGGTGGACGTACTCGACAAGGCGATCCATATGGCCGTAGAGGACCTTTTCAGCGCCACGGCATTCATAGCAGAGAACGCCGATGCCCTGAATGTAGCGCCCGACAAGCTTGTACTGTGCGGTTCATCCGCAGGTGCGATAACCATACTTCAGGCAGAATACGAACTGTGCAACAGGACACACTACGCAGCTGAACTTCCGGAAGGTTTCAGATACGCCGGGCTGATGTCATTCGCCGGAGGTATCCTCTCCCGCCAGGGAAAGCTGAAGTTCGGAAGGGAGGCCTCACCGATAATGCTGCTCCACGGCACTGAAGACAAGCTTGTGAACTACAAGCAGGTTGCATTCTTCAACCTGGGATTCTACGGCTCTCACAGGATTGCGGAACGTCTTGAGAAATCCGGCAGTGTATACTGTATCTTCAGGTATCCGGGCCACGGACACGAGATCGCCAGCATAATGGGACAGACAGTCCCTATGCAGGATGCCTTCATCAAGGAGAATGTCATAGACGGAAAAAGGACTGTCATAGATGCGACAGTGAACAGTCCGGGCATTCCATCCGGGAAGGGAATGTCACAGTCCCGCAAGGAACTATACGGAAACTGAATAATATATGAAATATCCATCATTCTGTCTCCGGAAAGAGACAAGGGAAATACATCCCGGAGGGAAAGCCCGTACAATCAGGACCTGGCTTCCCGGAGCAGGAGGACTGCTCCGGGCAAAAATATATCTGCCTGCACTGGAGGAAGGACAGAAATGCCCGGCAGTCATCGTAATGCACGGTATTATGACGACAGAGGACATATATCCGCAGCCGGTCATAGCGAAGATGCTGCAGGAGAGAGGCGTGGCAGCAGTCACCTTCGATTTCAACGGGCACGGCTGCAGCTACGGCAGCTTCAGTGAAATGACTGTCCTCAATGAAAAAGAAGACGCGCTGAAGGTCATTGAATACGTATCTTCCCTTCCGTTTGTCAAAACGACCGGACTGTGCGGACACTCCCAGGGAGGTGTGGTGTCGGCTCTCTGCGCCGGCGAACTCAGGGAGAGGATTTCCGCCGTCGTGCTGATGGCTCCCGCTGCAGTATGCAAGGACGATGCACTCAGCGGGAACATAATGGGGGCGGAGTTCGACCCCGCGGATCCTCCGGAAATCCTGAAAGTGATGATGCACAGGCTCGGCGGGAATTACATACGGACTGCACAGCGCCTTGATATCTACGGGACTGCAGCCTTATACCGCGGCCCGCTATGTGTCATCCACGGGGAGAAGGACAGAACAGTCCCTGTCCGCTACGGCAGGCAGTTCCGATCAGTCTGCCCTCAGTGCGAACTGCATATACTCCCCGAGGAGGGTCACCTTCTGAACAACGACAGGAAAGGCGTATGCTCCATCGCCTGCGACTTCCTGACAAAGGCCCTGGGCCTGGGATAATCACCCACTGTCATTCCGAGCGGCAGTACCTGTCATTCCGAGCAGCAGTACCTGTCATTCCGAGCAGCTGCGAGGAATCTGGTGCAGAAACCGGAGTGGCACTCCAGATCCTTCACTCCGCCTCCAGATCCTTCACTCCGCCTCCGGCTCCGTTCAGGATGACAAATGGGGAGCTCCGTTCAGGATGACAAGGAATGTCATTCCGAACAGCTGCGAGGAATCTGGAGGAGAAGGATGGGACAACGGACCGCGAACAAGCCAAATTCGTATCTTATTAAAAGCCAAGCTGTTACAAAATATCATTGTTCGCGGTCCCTGCTTTTTTGGGGTGACCACGAACAAGGTTATTTTGCATTGTGCTGTATCTCAATGAATTGCGAAAAGTTGATGTTCGCGGTCCCTTCACCGAGGAACTCCTCTACGCACGGGGCATCAATCCATCTGCGACAACAAAGCTAAAGACACATACTTTTCCAGATGGGTATAGAACAGATTCTTCACTTCGTTCAGAATGACAATGTAACAGTGGTCAGAATGACAATGAAACGGCTTCGTTCAGAATGACAATGAAACGGAACACCTGAGAGGTGACGCGGCTTTTGATGGCTGGAAATAAAGAACGGACAACATAAAAGGCAGGGCCGCACAAAACCCTGCCTTCAATATCCTTGATGTCCTGTCCGGCTTCTGCCGGACTGAACGCGACATCATCAGTAGACAAACTTGAAATTATCCACCCAGAGTTTGTTGGTCGAACATCCTGTAAGGTAGTCTCCCCTCTTGCTGGTAGCGCAAGAGATAACTATCGAGTAGTTGCCCTCCGCTGGCTTTGTGACCGTGTCATACCATACGAAAGGAATCTCAGCATCGGTGAAAGACTCCTGGTCCGCAGTAATGTCGAGGATTGCATATCCGAGGATAGCACCTTCTTCAAGGCTTGCCGCAGTAGAAGGATCCCACATTCCTGTAGGTTCTCCCATACCTGAAATAACAGGATGCTGTTTTGTCCAGTCAATGACTACAGCATATATTCTGGTGGTATCCTGCTTATCTTTATAATTACCTTTCTCAGGATCACTCGCACCTTCCTTATCAATCAGACCTACTTTTGCCTTATACGAGACTTTAAGTGCTGTCGGACGTGCTGTCCAGCCAAAGACTTTTCCGAAGTTTGCCGTTCCCATCATTCCATTCATCGAAAAATCTCCGACATACATATTTCCTGGCGCAAACACTGAACCAAGAACCATATTGGCTGACAGATATGCCACTCCTTTAGTATCAGGATCTTCCTGACAGAGATATGCACCGAACATTGCAGCCAGACTGTTGTTTCCGCTGTCCCAGAAACTTTCTTCCTCGGCATTCGGATAAGGAAGGGTCTCATCCTTGAGAGACCAGGCCGACATGTCCCCGTTAGGGATCTTATCACCTGCAGCAGTCGTGAACTCTTCTGTCTCAATGACATCCTCGCCATTACGGACCTCGACTACGTACGTCTTGCCGGCATATACACCGGTGCCTGCCACCGGAGTGTAGATATTGAGACCGGCATCATTCTTGCCTTCCGTATATTCTGCAGCGATTGAATAGACGCCATCTGCACCTTCCAGCTGCCGGAGTTCCGAGCCTTTCTCTCCGAACCATACCGAAAGTTCAGAAGCATTTTCCGACGTTGCAGTGACAGTAGCGGTATTAGTCCATAGATTGATATCCTTTACCTCAACAGCAGCAGAAACCAGAAGATAACGGAAAGTACAGGTAGCCGAAACGGATTTCCCGTTGCCGTCAGTCACTGTTATACTGAAACTGTGGTCCCCGGTCTCCGTCGCGATTCCGGCTATAAGACTGACAAGTGAAGTGATATTGAAGTTCACCTCTTCCTTGTCCAGAAGATCCTCACCGGTCGGGAGGGATCCCTGAGTCAGGCCATCAAGGATGGCTCCTACCTGGGTATCGGTTACAAGGTCAAACTCGGAAGGTACCTGCATCGCCGAAAGGATAGGCTCAAGCAGATCAGAATTGATACCTACTACAAGATTCTTGATTTTCCCAGGAGCGACAATGGAAAGGGAGGCATCCAGATTGTCGTCTATATTGACCGTTTCAAAATCAGGATTGGACTCCCATACTATCTCCGGTGCCGGAGTTTCCTGGCCTTCTCCGTTCTCCGGGCCGTTCTTCTGGCAGGATACGATTGATACAATGGCAGATGCTGCCATCATAACGGTTAAAAATCTTTTCATAACAATATACAATAAATTCATATACGGCAGTTTGTGCGGACTGCCTCTCTAATAAACTCACTATTTTTCATACCCCTCATCCTCGGCGAGCTTGGATTTCGCGTACGCCAGGGTGAGATTGAATGTCCTGGAATCCGATGACGGCGCATCATACATAGCATCCGTCATCAGTTTCTCGCAGATGGAGCGCAGGCCGCGCGCCCCGAGCCGGTTCTTTATAGCTGTGTCAACTATCAGTTCCAGCACGCCCTTGGATATGTTCAGCTTGATGCCGTCAATCTCGAAAAGCTTGCGGTACTGCCTGATTATCGCATTCTTCGGCTCTGTAAGTATCCTAAGCAAGGCATTCCTGTCAAGATTGTCAAGATACGTCACTACAGGAAGCCTGCCTATGATTTCAGGAATAAGCCCGTATGCCCTGAGATCCTGCGCAGATACATACTGGAGGAGATTCTCCTTGTCGACCTTTTTCCTGTTGACAGTGCCGTAGCCGATCACCTGGGTATTGAGCCGCATCGCGATACGTCTTTCAATACCTTCAAACGCACCTCCACATATAAAGAGAATATTCTGAGTGTTCACCTTGATGAACTCCTGCTCCGGATGCTTGCGGCCACCTTTAGGCGGCACATTCACGACACTGCCCTCAAGCAGTTTGAGCAGGGCCTGCTGGACTCCTTCTCCCGACACATCCCTTGTGATGGAGGGGTTGTCACTCTTCCTCGCTATCTTGTCTATCTCATCAATGAAGACTATGCCCCTCTCCGCAAGATCCACATCATAGTCAGCCTCCTGGAGAAGTCTGGAAAGTATGCTCTCCACATCCTCCCCCACATAACCGGCTTCGGTGAGGACCGTGGCATCCACAATAGTGAACGGGACATCAAGAAGCCTTGCTATAGTCTTGGCCATCAATGTCTTGCCAGTACCGGTCGGCCCAACCATCAGTATATTGGACTTCTCTATGTCGATATCGGTATCCCTGGCATCGACATTATAGTTGATCCGCTTGTAATGATTGTAGACAGCCACCGACAACAGCTTCTTCGCCCTTTCCTGACCGATCACATACTGGTCGAGATAATCCTTGATCTCCTTCGGCTTCATCAGGTTCGTGATCTTGCCATGCTTCGGTGCGGCGCCAAGCCCTGCCTCCTTGATGTACTCGTTACATCTCTGGACACAGTCTATGCATATACACGAATCTATGCCGCGCAGAAGCGGGACTTCATTCTCGCTCCTGCCGCAGAACATACAGTACTCCTCCTCGTGATTGTCTTTCCGGCCTGCCATTATCTGTTCTTCTTTTTGACTACGATCTCATCGATTATTCCGTATTCCCTTGCCTCCGCAGAAGTCATCCAGTAGTCCCTGTCGGCATCGGCCGCAATCTGCTCCACAGACTTGCCGGTGTGCTCGGAAAGAATGGAATAAAGCTCGGTCTTCACTTTCAGTATCTCCCTTGCCGCGATCTCTATATCAGAGGCCTGCCCCTGGGCACCGCCGAGCGGCTGATGTATCATCACCCTTGAATGCATAAGGGCAGATCTTTTCCCCGGAGTCCCGGCACACAGGAGAATCGCTCCCATCGAAGCTGCCATCCCGGTGCATATAGTAGCCACATCGGGCTCTATCAGCTGCATCGTGTCGTAGATTCCCAGCCCTGCTGACACTGATCCTCCAGGAGTATTGAGATACAGGGAGATATCAAGCGTACTCTCTTGGGAAGCCAGGAAAAGCAGCTGTGCCTGGACAATATTCGCCACATCATCATCGACAGGTACCCCGAGGAATACTATCCTGTCCATCATAAGACGGCTGAAAACATCCATCGCAGCCACATTCAGCTTCCTCTCCTCCAGAATAGTAGGATTGATATACGCATTATAGAATGAGCTGTACCTGTGCATAGTCATAGAGCTTACACCGAACTCCGACCTTGCATATCTTTCAAACTCCTTGTCCATATAACTTCAGATTAAAATGTCGCGACTGTCACACCGGCACGGAAGCGGCTACTCAAGTTCACGGAATTTCTCCACGGAGATCTTCTTGTTCTTGAGAGTGACATCCGCACGTACGGCATTGAGGACCTTCTGCTCCTCGACCTGCTCATAGATACGGCCTCTCTCCTTGTCATTTGCAAGGACAGATTTTGCATATGTCTCGAGCTGCTCATCAGGGACATTTGCAAGACCGTACATAGCAAACTGATATGCAGCGAACGACTTGGCGGCCGAGAACATATCGGCTTCCTCCACCTTGACAGAATATTTCCCGGCCAGGAAGTCCCTTACCATCTGCCAGCGGAAATCCTTGAGGAATCCAGGGAACTCCCTGTCTATCTCCTCTGCGGTGAACTTGCCTTCATTAGTCACTGTTATCCATCTCTTGAGGAATTTCTCCGGCAGAGAGATATCAGCCTTGCTTACCAGATACTCCTTTGCATCCTTCGAGAAACGGAACTCCGATTCCTGGGCGTACTCTGCCGTGAGCCTGTCCGCGATCTTCTGGTCGAATTCCTCCTCGCTCTTCACGACACCTTCCCCGAATATCTTGTCATAGGTATCCTGGCAAAGCTCAGCAGGCTTGAATGTCTTCACAGTCTTCACGGTCATTCTGAAGACCGGCTCTATCCCGGCAAGCTCCTCTTTCTTCACCTTGAGCAGAGAAGCCCTGTCAGTCTCGTTGGTGAAAGCCTTGTTGACATCCACGTCGATGCTGTCACCCGGCTTGAGACCGATGAATGAGGACCTCACGGATTCATCGACATTACGGAGAGCGACATAGGTCCCCTCGATCTTCATATCGCCTTGTTCGAAATCAGCTATAAGGAAGTCATCCTCCTTCGCGGCATCCCCATCCTCGAGCGAGCCATACTGCCTGAGAAGGTTCTCCTTCATCTCGGACTTGGCCTCATCCTTGACTGTAATATTATAATAAGGAATCTCATCCTCCTTTGAAAGCTCGAGCGCGATCTCCGGAGTCAGGGCTATATCAAATACAAATGTGAAGTCCTTCCCATCTGTCCAGTCCACCTCAGGCTGGTTCTCTGCAGGAAGAGGCTCCCCCATCACGCGAAGCTTATGCTCGTTGATATAGCCGTTGAGCGACTCTGAGATTGCATCGTTCACGGAATCAACAAGGGCGGACTGTCCGTAGATCCTTTCGACCAGGGACATAGGCACCATACCTTTGCGGAACCCCTTGATCTCGGCCTTCCTTCTGTAGTCGTTGAGCCTTTTCTTCTTCCTGTCTGAATAATCGTCCTTTGAAATGGTCAGTGTGAGCTCTATATTGAGGTCATCTGTCCTGTTCTCTTTTATATCCATATCTGTTCAATTTTAATTTCCGGTAAACAACCGCCTTCCTGCTCCGGGCAGGAAAAAGCCTGCAAATTTAATCATATTGCGCCAATTTCCAAAATATAGGAGATATGACGGAAGATCAGCCGCGTCTCAGCTGCCTTTTCGGATACACGACTCTGGCATGGTGCACCTGCTGGAGATAGTCCTTGAGGACATTCTTGAGAATATGCAGCTCCTTGAGGGAGATGTCCGCCTCCTCGAACTGTCCATCCCTGACCTTGGAATTGAAAATCCTGTCGACAAAGTCGGAGACACTCTGCTGCGAGAAGTCCTTGAGGGAGCGGGATGCCGCCTCGATGGTGTCGCACAGCATCAATATGCTCTGCTCCTTGGTCCATGGTTTCCTGCCTTTGTAATAGAAATCATCCGCCTTGGCCGGATCACCGCCTGCCTCGAGATACTTGTTGTAGAAATATGCGGTGCAGGTCGTCCCGTGATGCGTCAGTATGAAATCCTTGACAACATCAGGAAGGCCTGCCTTGTCGGCGATGGCCAGGCCATCTGACACGTGCTTTATTATCTCCCTGGCGCTTTCGATAGGAGTAAGCTCCTCGTGATAATTTGTGCCCGATGCCTCGTTCTCTATGAAGCACAACGGATTGGCGATTTTGCCTATATCGTGGTAGAGAGCGCCGCAGCGGACAAGCTGCACATTCGCATCTATGGCCCTCGCGGCAGCATCCACCATATTCATGACCTGCAGGCAGTGCTGGAAGGTTCCGGGAGCCTTGTGCGCAAGTTCCCTGAGAAGCTTGTTGTTGCTGTCGCTCAGTTCGACAAGCCTCGAATTGGAAACGAGCATGAATATCCTTTCAAAAAGATACACAAGAGGATAGCCTGCTACGGAAAACAGAGAGCCGAGGGCAAGGTACAGGACCGTGCGGTAGCTTATTATATCGCGCATCCCATCTATCAGATTGAATGCGATGAATGTCAATACGAGCGACAGGAACACAAAGAAAGCCGTGACGAACTGCTGCCATCCCTTGTTGAAATATCCGAACGAGAATATGGCCACTATGCCTGCCACAAGATACATGACGAACATCTCTACCCCGTTATGGGCGAAGATCAGCAGCGGAAGAAGCGAAATCACGTATACCGGGTATACCACCTTGGTCTTGAAGAACGCCACAAGATAAAGGGCGATAAGAGTGAACGGCACAAGGTATATATTCTCGTGGCCCGCCTTCTCCACTATGAATGTCACAAGGGCGGATATGGAGAACACTACTATCAGATAGCAGTAGCTGTTGAATTCGGAGAAGATACCGGGACTCGTATAGAATACGGTAAAGAACAGTACGGCCACCAGCAGCAGAGAGAGCACGGCGTTCCCTCCCCACAGCAGGGCCAGAGGCCCGCCATAGCCGATACTGTCCTCATACTCGGCCTTGTATGAGTCGAGCAGCTGCTTGACCTCCGCTGTCACGATCTCGCCGTGGGACACGATAAGCTGCCCTGCGTTCACGATACCGGATGTCGGAGAGATATAGTTGACAGCCTCATCATGGACCAGGTCTGTAGTCTGCTGGTCGAACAGGAGGTTAGGCACCACGATGCTGTACAGGCCGCTATATCTGCACAGGGAGTCCACATCGCATTTCAATCCGATATGTCTCAGCCCTGCAGCGAGTTCAGCCCTGGCTTCCGATACCTTGTATATCTCTGACACGGGATATCTGGACGCCCTTCTGTCCCTCTGGATATAGATCACCGGCCAGCTGTCGGCTGTCCCTTCGATATCGGATATCACTCCCCTCGAATATATCGATGAAAGTATTTCCTGTATCTGGGTCTTCAGAGTGTCGAACTTTCCGAGCTCCGCATCTTCAATGGAGCGGATGCTGCCGCCTGCGACATCCTCCGAATACTTGTAATAAGGAATGATCCCCGAACCGGCCGCCTCGCGTTCCTCCTGCAGCTGGGCCTCCGTCTTCAGGACCGGAAAATCGAACTGGGCGATAAGGGTCTCGTACATCCACGGAGAACCTATCCGGTAGTCATAGTTGAAGTTGCCGGTGCGTGGCATCAGCAGAAGCAGGAATACGAACAGGACTATGAGAGGGATATATACCTTGAAATCCCTCGGGAATCTTACCTTGTGCATATCTTCTCGTTTTACTCCCTTGCAGGAGAATATTCAGGCCGCTGTCATTTGTGGAACGGGCTGTCCGGCTCCTTGGCCATATAACTGAACTCGAGACGGTCGGTCAGCCGGGGCAGTATGTTATGCATAAAGACCGTCAGCTTCCCTATCGGAGTGAGGATCATCTCGGACTTCCTCCGTTCGAGCCCTCTGGCCATATATTCCGCCACCTTCTCCGCCGTCATCATCTTCCCTTCATCACGCGGAGTCTTTCCCTGCCGGGATCCGTCCGCAGTCAGCGCGGCATTCCTGACATTTGAAGCCGTGAACCCCGGAGCGAAGACCATTACGTGAAGCCCATCATAGAGGTGTTCGATCCTCAACGTATCAAGGAAGCCCCTGATGGCATATTTGGAAGATGAGTACCCGGTCCTGCCGGGAAGACCGGCATAGCCTGCAATGGAGATAACTCCGACCACCGATCCTTTGCTTTCAAGAAGATACGGGAGGGCGTACTTGGTGCAGTAGACAGTCCCCCAGAAATTCACATCCATCAGCGTCTTTATGACACCGAGATCCAGGTCCCTGAACATCGCGCGCATGGAGACTCCCGCATTGTTCACAAGAATGTCTATCCTGCCGAATCTCTCCACTGTCTTCTCTATCAGATTGCGGCAGTCCTCCTCTCTGGAGACATCCGTCCTGACACAGAGAATATCCCCGGAAGAAGTAAGAGATGCAGCCTCCGCCTCCAGCCTGTCAATGGATCTAGCGGCGAGGCTGAGCCTGGCTCCGAGGGAGGCGAATAATCTGGCAGAAGCCAACCCAATTCCTGAGCTGGCTCCTGTTATCACGATAACCTTGCCTCTGAAAAAATCCTTTTTCATAGCAAAGTCCTTATTCCGCCATTCCGCGGTCTACAATCTCATCTCCATCGTACTCTCCCCTGTCAAGTTTCGCACGCACCTCCGCAAATGTCTTGAGGGTGTACTCGACATCCTCCATAGAATGTGCGGCCGTAGGGATGATCCTGAATATGATCATTCCCTTAGGGATCACAGGATACACAACGATCGAACAGAAGATACCGTAGTTCTCACGCAGGTCCACTGCCATCTTGGTGGCCTGGGCTACACCGCCCTTGATAGCAACCGGAGTCACGCACGCCTCCGCCGGACCGATATCGAATCCGAGGTCACGGAATCCCTGCTGCAGCGCACGGGTGACGGTGAAGAGTTTCCTGCGGAGTTCATCACCTTCCTTGCTGCGGATGATCTCCAGTCTCTTGAGCCCGCCTTCCACGAAAGCCATCGGAAGAGACTTTGCATATATCTGTGAACGGAGATTATACCTGAGATAGTCGATCACTACCTTCGGTCCTGCGACAAAGCCTCCGATCGAAGCCATTGACTTCGCATACGCACCGATATAGAGGTCGATGTCATCCATCACCCCGAAATGCTCGGATGTACCGCGTCCCGTAGGACCCATGCAGCCGAATCCGTGGGCATCATCGATAAGTATCCTGAACTTGTATTTCTTCTTCAGCTCGACGATCTTGTCAAGAAAACCGAGAGCCCCGGTCATTCCGTATACACCCTCCGTGATAAGCAGGATTCCTCCGCCTGTCTCCTCGCAGAGCTTGGTGGCACGCTTGAGAGTGGTCTCGCAGCTCTCGTAATCATTGTGGCGGTATGCCATCCTCTTGCCCATATGGAGACGCGCACCATCTATAAGGCAGGCATGGGCCTCGGAGTCATAGACAATCACATCATGGCGGTCCATCAGGGCATCAATGGTGGACACTATTCCCTGGTATCCGAAATTGAACAGGAAAGCATCCTCCTTCCTCTCGAAATCAGCAAGCTCCCTTTCGAATTTCTCGTGTAGGGACGTATGGCCCGACATCATACGGCTGCCCATTGGATAGGCAAGACCCCATTTCGCAGCAGCCTCGGCATCAGCCTTCCTGACTTCAGGATGGTTGGCAAGACCGAGATAGTTGTTCAGACTCCAGCAGAGCACATCCTTGCCGTTGAACTTCATATGCGGGCCGAGCTCCCCCTCGAGTTTCGGGAACATATAATATCCGAAAGCCTTCTTCCTGTACTGACCGAGAGGACCTCCCGAATCCTTAGCAATTCTCTCAAAAATATCCATATCCGATTTATTTAAATTTTAGTACTTTGCATTGTCTTTATGCATCGATGTTCGCATAATGGGCATTCCTTTCAATGAACTCCCTTCTCGGCGGCACATCATCGCCCATCAGCATCGAGAATGTACGCTCCGCCTCCGCCGCGTTGTCTATGGTTATCTGACGGAGAAGCCTGCGTCCCGGATCCATTGTAGTATCCCTGAGCTGCTCCGCGCTCATTTCTCCCAGACCTTTGTAACGCTGCACTGTCACACCCTTGTCGGAGCCTTTGCCCAGCTGGGCGGTCGCTTCCTTGCGCTGCGCCTCCGTCCAGCAGTAGATCTCCTCCTTGCCCTTCTTCACAAGATACAGAGGCGGGGTCGCCAGATATACATAGCCGTTACGGATAAGGTCGAACATATAACGGAAGAAGAATGTCAGGATAAGCGTCGCGATATGGCTTCCATCGACATCGGCATCCGTCATTATTATCACCTTATGATAACGGAGTTTGGAAAGATTCAGGGCCTTGCTGTCCTCCTCCGTCCCTACGGTGACGCCCAAGGCCGTATAGATATTGCGGATCTCCTCGCTTTCAAACACCCTGTGGTCCATAGCCTTCTCCACATTGAGGATCTTACCCCTCAGAGGAAGGATGGCCTGAGTGGCACGGTCACGTCCCTGCTTGGCAGTACCGCCTGCGGAATCTCCCTCGACGAGGAAAAGCTCGCATTTTTCAGGATCCCTCTCGGAGCAGTCGGCAAGCTTTCCAGGCATCCCGGCCCCGGACATCACTGTCTTGCGCTGGACCATCTCGCGTGCCTTGCGTGCAGCATGCCGGGCGGTCGCGGCAAGGATCACCTTGTCGACGATCGACTTGGCATCACGCGGATTCTCCTCGAGATAAGTCTCCATGGCGGATGCCGTGGCCTGCGACACGGCCGACACGACCTCCTGGTTGCCGAGCTTGGTCTTGGTCTGCCCCTCGAACTGAGGCTCGGAGACCTTGACCGATACAACGGCCGTCAGCCCCTCCCTGAAATCATCCGCAGCCAGATCGAACTTCAGCTTGGAAAGCATTCCGTTCTTCTCCGCGTATGACTTGAGGGTCCTGGTGAGGCCCATCTTGAAACCCTGGAGATGGGTACCTCCCTCTATAGTGTTGATATTGTTGACGTATGAATAGATCTTCTCGCTGAATCCGGTATTGTACTGCAATGCGATCTCGATCGGAATGATCTTGTCCGTCTCGAGACAGATAGGGGTCTCGATAAGCTTCTCCGCTCCGGCATCCAGATATTCCACAAATTCCTTCAGTCCTTCCTTCGAATAGAAGACATCCTTCCTGTACTCCCCTTCCGACGCGCTTTCATCATCCTCGGGCTTCACCTTGGACCTCATATCGGTGAGAGTGAGCGTGATCCCCTTGTTGAGATATGCAAGCTCCCTCAAGCGGGCGGCCAGGGTATTGTAGTCATACACCGTCGTAACCGTAAAGATCTCGGGATCAGGATGGAAGGTTACGGTGGTCCCTGTGTCGGATGCATCTCCCGTGACCTTCACATCCGCCAGCGGCTTTCCCTTGGAATACTCCTGCACAAACACCTTCCCCTCACGATGAATCTCGGCACGCAGATAATCAGACAGGGCATTCACACATGAGACACCCACTCCGTGAAGACCTCCGGACACCTTGTAGCTGTCCTTGCTGAACTTGCCTCCTGCGTGGAGGACTGTCAACACCACCTCCAGAGCAGAACGGTGCTCCTTCTCGTGCATTCCGGTCGGGATACCACGTCCGTTGTCGCGCACCGTTATGGAATTATCCTCGTTTATAACGACGTCTATATGGGTACAGAATCCTGCCAGCGCTTCGTCGATACTGTTGTCCACCACCTCATATACAAGATGATGCAGACCCCTCACCCCGATGTCACCGATATACATCGAAGGCCTCTTCCTCACAGCCTCAAGCCCTTCAAGCACCTGGATACTGTTCGCGGAATACTGTTCTCCCGCTTCGATTCTCTCTTCGTTCTCGGCCATATTCAATAAACAATTTGTAAACGGACAAAGATATTAATTTTTGCCGGTTTATGAAAATTTTTCTACGCCAAGTTCCGTCCTGCCAGTCATGTTCAATCCCGTCTACAATGATACGGTGATACCGGCGATAAAATAGATGCCGCTTTCACAATACAGAGGAGACCTCTGGATAGTCATATCCAGAAGATTGCCTCCATAGAGCCAGAATGACGCCTTGCGGTTGAACCGGTATTCGGCGGAGAGGCCCAGATCGGCATAGCCCGGAATGCGCACCGGGTCAGATGACTTCCCGACCGTCACATCCCCATTGGCTGTCCCCGGAGAGACAATGTACATATATCCATGACGGGCAAGCGAAGCATTGCAGTGCAGGCCTACATATATCCTTTTCTTCCAGTTATATACGACATCCGCATCCGCAGAGAAAGGAGCAGGGGTGAAGCCCGCCGCCGTCTGGTTCCGCATATCGGTACCGAGATATGCAAGACGCGCATCCGCTGTCAGATTCTCCGAATGCCAGCCTATGCTGAAATCCACGTACCACATATTGCAGTCGACATAGGACACCGCCGGATACAGGGCAGAAGACACTGACAGCGGCAGCCCGGACCCTACAGTGAAGGACCCTGTGCCGAATATATCCGGAGATATCTCCACCACGGCATCCGCCAGATAGTTCTTGTATATGGCATATCCCCCGCCGAGATCATAGATGAACCTGGAACCGATATTCCCGCGCAGTCCCAGACGGGCGTTCAGCCTCTCCGACGTATTGTCCATCAGCGGCAGCCCGTACTGGCTGTGGGAAGCGAGAAGGCCCGGCCTGGCATCGCGCGCGAGCAGATCCGAATATCTGTTGATCATATCTCCTCCATCCGCCTTGAGATAGACATTGAGGTAATTCCTTACCGCATCGAACCCTATCTCGATATCTGGATAGACATACTGCCCCCTGGATGAATGCATCCGGCGCGGATTGATCTGCCGGCCAGGCAGGGCATACTCTGTCATATCGTTACCGAGAAGCACCGAAATCTCCGCACCGAGATCGAGATTCCACCTTCCGCGGTCGAGCATATAGTGCGGGGTAAGGCTGAACCTGCCGGACAACGCCGAAAAATACGAACCGTAGTCTGACACTTCCGCCTCGAGATCAATCACAGCCATAGACTCTTTCGAGAATACGGGTCCGAGTCTCGCATACAGGGAGAAATCGTGTTCAGTCATATATGCAGGCCCTGAAGCTGTCACCTTGTCTTCTCCATAAAGATACGAGATGGCGATGTCATACAGGAAGTACCTGTCAGCGGAATTCCGGGAGGCGACACGGAGGCCAGCCTTGAAGGCGTCGAACCCTCCGGTCATCAATGTATCCTTGCGTGCATAGCCGAGATAGCCGAGGTCGAAGGAGAAATAGCCCGACTTCCAGTCAGTCCTTCCCGACACTCCGGCCCGGGTATATGAATCATAGCCGGAATATCTCTTCATAGAGGATCTGTCCCAGGTCAGCACCGGCTGCGCCGCTCCGCCCGAAATACCGTCGGAAGACACCGCCCTGTACCTTCCCGCATATGATCTGTGGGTTCCGTAGACATTCAGGGAGAACGACTTTGTCCTGAAATCCGGGCTGAAGGAGAGATCCGCCGTCGGGTGCAGAGGATAGCCGGCCCCAAGCCTTATGAAGAACCTTCTTGAATCATCCGCAGAAGCCTCCGGGCGGATATCAAGCATATAAGGTCTGAATTCGTATGACCCCTCATATGGGCTGTCGCGGACAGTATAGTCTACATCAATGTCAAACCTCATCACCGAATCAGGGACCGGCATCTCCATCGCCGGTTTGTCGACGGCGATATGCTTCGCCCTGTAAGCCCTCGAGACCTCCACGGTCGGATTGACGTCCTGAGAATACGCCGTCAGAGAGATCCCCGCGGCACAGGCCATTATGATCGCAGTAAGGATATGTTGCGGTTTCATCATATTTCTCTGTGAATTGCTGCTCTGTCTGAACATAGATGGTAAAACTATAGCGTGTCGGTCCCTGTTTCAGTGACAGTTCCGGAAGACATCAGTTCCTCCAGTTTCTGTATCCTTATGTCGAGGTTGTCTTTCACGTCATCCGGACGGTCAGGGTTGTACCCGTCACGTACACTCTCGAATGTAGCCTTCGCCTGTTCGTAGTCCCCCATCTCGGCAAAGGCATCCCCCAGTACGACGAACGACCTGGCCAGCCAGTACTGCTGAGGATTCTCCGACTCGGAAAATGCATAGACCCTCGTCTCGACATCACTGAAATCACCCCTGTCATAACTGTCCTGAATCAGCAGATAGGCAGCCTCGGCCCCATAATCGGTGTCAGGCCTTGACGAAAGCCTGTGCAGTATAGGCAGAGCCTTGTCCCTCTGGCTCATATACAGATATGACTTCGCTGTGATATATTCCGCCTCTGTCAGAAGAGCCTCATCACTGCGGCGGTCAGCCTCCACTGCCGCAGCATTCTCGACCGCTTCAGCATACATTCTGCCGGCATAGGCGGAACGCATCATTCCGATGCGGGCGACCGCCGTATTCTCATCCATCACTGCTTTTTCCAGAAGGAATGCATATCCGCGGTATGAGTCGGCATACCTCTGAAGCGAATATGTCAGTTCTGAAAATCTCAAGGCCGCAAGTTCAAGGTAGGAACCGCTGCCGGACTCCATCACTGCATAGTAACGGTCGCATGCCTGTTCCTTCTGTCCCAGTCCTCTGTAAGATTCTCCCAGATAGAATTCCGCGGAAGGGACACCCTTCCCGGAAGGATACTCTTTCATATACGACTGGAGGGCCGCGATGGCCTTCTCGTAGTTTCCGGACAGGAATATCTGCTCCGCTGCACTGAATATCATACTCTCCTTCTCCTCTTCCGTCTTGAGTGAAGACATTCCGATGCCATCGATATATGCCAGATAACTCTGAGGGTCGTTCATAGACTGGTATATGCTCTCTATGGCTGCAAGAGCATCCTGAGTATATCCGGACAGAGGCATCTTCTCGACTACACTCTTGTAATAGCCGAGAGCGGTATCCATATCCTTACCGTTCCTTGCCAGAGTACCGAGCTCTATCATAGCCATCGCCATATATGTGCTGTCCTTCACCTTGTCAAGCACTCTGTCAAAACACACTGAAGCCTCGGGCGCCTTCCCTGCAGCGGCATAGGCCCTGCCAAGCTCGATGGTGGCATCCGCATAATACGGAGAAGCAGGGTCCGCACCGGCCACCGGAGCGAGGCTGCTTATCATAGAGGCATTGTCACCTGCAAGCCCGGCGGAAAGACCGGCATAATAATACGGATAGATGTCATTTACATCATAATACTCCTTCACTACATCCCTGTAGGCCGTATATGCCGACCTGTAGTCGCGTCTCTGGAACCAGCAGTCGGCCCTGCGGAGAAGAGCCTCCTTTCTGAAAAGCGAAGACCCTGTCCCGAGATATTCAGTGAACCATTCAGCTGCAGCCGCATAATCCTCCTTCTGGAAATACGCATATCCGATACTGTATGGTATGAGACGGGATTCCTCCATTCCATACAGGGCTGAAGTGTTGTACAGTTCTTTCAATGTCTCGACAGACTTGTCATACTGTCCATCCCTGAAATATGCTTCGGCAAGCCAGAAACGCGACATCTGGTTGAACATCTCCCTGCGGTCGGAATAGTAGGCAGCAGCCCTCAGGCACGGCACCGCCGCCCTCCACGATCCTGACCCGATAAGTTCATTGGCCCTCAGATAATTTGCCTTCATATAATTGGTCTTCATCACCGGATCCAGCACCTCCACCTTGTCGTACGCCTCGACAGCCGATGCATAGTCCCTGTTCCTCAGGGCGCCCACAGCTATATATGAATATACCCTGTCACCCCTCTTCAGATCCGAATACTTCGCAAGATACCCGTCGAATCCCGTAATGTCGTTGTTCAGGTCGAACGCCAGCTTGGCATAATTGTAATAGGCATCCTCCGCCATCTCCGGATTGTACGGAAGGACAGCGGCCTCCCTGAATGCCTCCATAGCCGCCACCTTGTTTTTCAGCTGTATATATGCATAGGCCATCTGGTAGCTGGCGATCTGGCCGAGAGAATCCGTCCTGTCCGGCATCATAGAGAAATTCTCCGTGGCCCCGGCCCAGTCCTTGACAGCGAAAAGCACCGACCCGGCGTAGAAATAGTCCGTCCTGGTCTTCTCGTCTTCCGGGACGGCATCCCTGTAGAAATATTTCCTCGCCTTATCCGCATCACCGAGTACAAGATACGACTCGGAGATCAGCCTTGCAAGATGCACCCGCCTCTCTTCGGGGACGGATTCCATCATCTGCGGCCCTTTCTGCACGACATAGTCATAGTCCTTGTCCATGAAACGGCATTCAAGCATATAATAACCGGAAATATCGGCAAACCGCGGATCCTTGACGGACCGGCTGAAAAAGTCATACGCCTCCCCGAATCTCTCCTGCTGATAAAGTATATATCCTGAAAAATACTGTGATGGGGCCGTATAGTCCGACAATGGACGGGAAAGGACTTCCGCGAACCGTTTCAGAGACCTCCAGTATATCCCGTTCTCAAGGTCGCAGTAAGCTTTCCGGAACAGGAATTCAGTGACCTGGCTGCGGTATATCTGACGTCTGGACAATTGCTCCAGCTGTTCCGATGCCCCTCTGTAGTCACCGTCATCAAACAGGTTCAGCGCATAATGGAACCGCATCTGCGGTATCAGCCCCGAATATGGATACGCGGCTATATAATCTTCCATATCCGTCCGGTAGCCTGTCCGTTCAAGCCTTATGGCACACAATACACGATATCCCTCCGACCTGACCGACTTATGCCCATCCGGCATCTCCGACAATACGGCCTCCGCCTGTATGTAAAGTCCGCGTCCGTACAGGTCCACGGCATATTTCAACTCCCTGTCGTACATCCGGACACTGCCGGGAGACAGCATATCCGGAGACTCATAGGCAGCTGCCATTGCTGTACATATCCATAGCAATACTGATGATACGGCAGCCGCCACACGATTCAGCCTCGACATCACATAGAAACTGTTTAAAATTTCCACAAAAGTAGAAAAAAATTCGCTATTTTTGCGTGTCTATACGGATTGGAAAGAAATGGAAGAAAGGACACCTGTCATAAGATTCAGGAACGCAGACATTTTCAACGGGGAGAACTGTGTCATATACGGGCTCGATATGGATGTATATCCGGGTGACTTCATATATATCGTCGGCAAGGTAGGGACAGGAAAGACATCGATCATAAGGACAATCATCGCGGAAAACCCTCTGGTAAAGGGGGAAGGGACTGTCTGCGGATATGACATTACGTCAATACGGCCGAAAGACATACCGTTTCTCAGACGCCGTCTCGGTGTGGTGTTCCAGGATTTCCAGCTGCTGATGGACAGGAGCGTGGAAGAGAATCTCGCCTTCGTGCTCAAGGCGACAGGCTGGAAGGAAGGGGCCGAGTTCTACAGCAGGATCGATGAAGTGCTCGCGGCGGTGGGAATGACTCACAAGGCGCACAAGATGCCGCACCAGCTTTCAGGCGGGGAGCAGCAGAGGATCGCCATAGCAAGGTCCATCCTCAACAGGCCCGAAGTGATCATCGCGGACGAACCGACAGGCAACCTCGACCCCGAGACTGCGGATGGTATCATGCAGCTGCTCAGGAGGATCAACAGCGAGAACGGCACGGCTGTCGTGATGGTGACCCACAATATGAACATCTGCCAGAAATATAAAGGGCGGCTGCTGGTATGCAAGGATGAAAGCTGCACGGAAAAGACAGATGATGAAGTGATCGATATTTCTTTCGGAGAACTCGACATCAATATCTAAAGACATCCGGAGGACAGTGCACAGCCCCTCCGTCAATATTTTATACGCATTATGGAAAGAGACGAAAGATATGCCGGCATCATCAGCTGGTTCAGAGACAATATGCCGGCCGCCGAGACCGAACTGCAGTATGACACCCCGTTCCATCTGCTGATAGCGGTGATCCTGTCTGCCCAGTGCACTGACAGGCGGGTGAATATGCACACCCCGCAGATATTCGCAAGGTTTCCTGATCCGCAGTCTCTCGCAGAGGCATCTTTCGATGAGGTATACGGTCTGATAAAGTCCATCACATTCCCGAACAACAAAGCCAGGCATCTCATAGGGATGGCCAGGGCATTGCTGGATGATTTCGGAGGTACTGTACCATCAGACCCCGAAGATCTGGTGAAACTGCCCGGTGTAGGCCGCAAGACAGCCAACGTGATCGCTTCAGTGGTATACGACAAGCCTGTAATAGCCGTGGATACCCACGTGTTCCGGGTGTCCAGAAGAATCGGGCTGTCGGATGGGGAGACAGTGGAGAAGGTGGAGAAAGACCTGACATCGGCGATTCCGGAAGAGCAGCGCGGCAGGGCCCATCACTGGCTGATCCTACACGGAAGATACGTATGCACGGCAAGGAATCCGAAATGCAATGAATGCGGGGTCCGGGAATGGTGCAGACAATACGCTGAAGACAACACGGTCATACAGTAAGACATATATTCACGCAGCGGTTGCTGCAAAGGGAAGATGCATATGATATATTTCACATCGGAGAACCTGCTTTTCATAGGTTCCATACTTATTTTCGTCAGCATACTCATCAGCAAGGCCGGATACAGGTTCGGACTGCCGACACTCCTGCTGTTCCTGCTTGCCGGAATGCTATTCGGGAGCGACGGGCTCGGACTTGAGTTCAACAATGTCAGACAGGCACAGTTCGTCGGAATGGCAGCGCTCTGCGTCATCCTGTTCACAGGAGGGATGGAGACAAAGATCAGCGAAATCCAGCCGGTGCTCGGGCCTGGACTTGTCCTGTCCACTGCAGGAGTCGTGATCACAACGGCTCTTACCGGACTTTTCATATACGGGCTCTCATGCTGGGACCAGGTCCCTTTCGCACTGCCCTTCGTCACATGCTTTCTCCTGGCGGCCACAATGTCATCCACCGATTCAGCCGCCGTATTCAACCTTTTGAGGGGCAAGAACATCCATTTGAAATACAATCTTAAGCCTACACTGGAACTGGAGAGCGGAAGCAACGACCCTATGGCATATATACTCACCATTATGCTCATCCAGATAGCAGGGGAAGTCACCACTCCGGGAGCGGACCTGGGGGCATGGCATCTCATAGGGGAAGCCTTATGGATACTTATGCAGCAGTTCGGCATAGGCGCGGCTGTCGGTGTGCTGATGGGATTCGCATCCGTATGGATCATAAACAAAGTCAACCTGAAGAACACTCCCCTCTACGCAATAATGCTGCTGAGCATCGTCTTCTTCACATTCTCCATCACAGGATTCCTCAACGGGAACGGATATCTGGCCGTCTACATCTCCGGAATAATCATAGGTAACCACAAGATAGCGTACAGGCACCAGATATCATCTTTCCTCGACAGCATGACATGGCTGATGCAGATAGGAATGTTCCTCACTCTGGGTCTTCTCGTCAACCCGTCGGAGATGATGAAGCTCGCACCGATGGCCCTGCTGATCGGAGTGTTCATGATGCTCGTGGCCAGACCGGCAAGCGTCTTCCTGTCTCTGCTGCCGTTCCGGAACATAAACATCAGGTCTAAGATATTCATATCGTGGGTAGGTCTCCGAGGGGCGGTGCCGATCATATTCGCCACATATCCGGTCATAGACAACATCCCGGGATCGGACCAGATCTTCAACATCGTATTTTTCATCACCCTGATCTCACTTGTGATACAGGGGTCGTCCATTCCTGGCGTTGCATCTCTGCTCAAGCTCAACGAGCCGGCTCCGGAAGAGGATGACAAGTTCGGTGTCGAGATTCCGGAAGAGGCGGGGAAGCTGGTCGAGATCACCCTGTCTGCGGATTCTCTTCTGCACGGGGACACACTCAAGGAACTCAAGCTGCCTGACGGAATGCTCGTAATGATGATCAAAAGGGATGACCGTTTCATAGTCCCGAACGGCAGGGTGAAACTGAAGGCCGGGGACCGGCTGCTGATAATATCGGACAACAACGATGAACTTTAAGGACATCCACAGGCCTTATCAGGACGGCCTGCCGGACAGATTCACCTGGCCCTTCCGCTACTGTCCGGACCAGGCAGTAAGGCTGGCTGCGGAAAAGGTGATACAGCATATAGACTCGGATGAAGGTCTGAAAGCTGCATTTTCGGAAGGAAAGATGCTGGGAGTACTGGTCGTTATGACAGGTGCAGGCAAGGCTGATGATGGTCTGCTGCACGGTCTGGACACGGAGAACGGAATCTTCTATCTTGCAGCTTTTTCCGGGAATGCAGGAGGTCGCAACAGAATCAGCGGATTCGTCCCGCCAATATTCGACACTCTCGATCCTGAGGGACATTTCAAGAAAGAGGAAGCCGCTATCAACGCCGTTTCGGAAGAGATAGAGAGACTTGAAGGAACGGCTGCACTGCCGGATGAAGACCCCGGGCTGCCTGTCCGGGAAAGAATCAGGGAACTTAAAGAAAAGAGAGCGGAACAGTCCGTCAGACTGCAGGAATGGCTTTTCAGCCAGTATGCAGTCAGAAATGCATCAGGAGAGACAAGGTCGGTGCTCGACATTTTCGCTGACAAGGGGCTTGTACCGCCTGGAGGTACAGGAGACTGTGCTGCACCGAGACTGCTCCAGTATGCCTTCACTCATTCTCTGGAACCGGTTTCAATGGGGGAATTCTGGTACTGCGGAGAAGATATCGCAGCCGGGCCCGAAGACCCGGTGCAGGAAGGCCACAGCCGTGGCAGGAGGAAGGGGGAATTCTGTCCAGCCTGCAGCAGCAAATGCGGCCCTCTGCTACGCTGGATGCTGACAGGACTGGATACGGACAATCCCTATGCATTCGATGACAGCACTGTTCCCGAGATACTGTGGGAGGATGAATCGCTGATGGTGGTCTCGAAACCTGCCGGAATGCTCTGCGTCCCAGGCAAGGATGGCCAGAAATCCCTTGTCGAGAGACTTCCTCAGCCGTGTCTTTCGGTCCATCGTCTGGATATGGACACCTCCGGTGTCCTGCTCGCAGCAAAGACATTGAGGGCACAGTCAAGCCTCCAGAAGCAGTTCGAGGACCGGCAGACCGGGAAAATCTATGTTGCGGTCGTGGACAACAGGTCAGGACTCTCTGAAGGGGACAGCGGGACGATAGAC
>JADIMI010000076.1 GCA_017694845.1 Candidatus Cryptobacteroides intestinavium | reverse complement strand
TAGAGTGCCTCTAGAGCGATGATGGTTTACTTTACGGTTGGCTGGCCTGTCTCTTTAATACAACAAAAGTAAACATTCCAGCCGTATTTCTTTCCTTTGTGCAAATCTAAGGGAACGAAGTGAAGAATCTGATGCAGAACCTCTTCTCTGTCATTCTGAACGAAGTGAAGAATCTGCTGCGGGAACCCGGGGGTCGAGAATCGTTGTGGTGTTCCAGATCCTTCACTCCGCCTACGGCTGCGTTCAGGATGACAAAAACATCTCTTTCAGGATGACCGGTGGTTCCTGTCCCTTTTCTCCTTCCAGTGCGAAGATAGACACACTTTCCGACTACCTGTGCGCACTCACCCGCGGACCGCGAACAATCGATTTTTATAATGTGCTGTCATTCAGAAAGATACGAAAATGTCGTGTTCGCGGTCCGTTGTCTCTGCCTTTCACTCCAGATTCTTCGCTGTCGCTCAGAATGACAGTGCTTTATTCAGAATGACAGGGAGGAGTCGCTCAGAATGACAAGGAATATCATTCTGCATTCTGTATGCGGCTCCGTTCCATTATTTTATGAGTTGCAGGGATATCCTCTGTCTGTCGGTATCTATGCCAAGTACCCTGACATTGACATATTGGTGCAGTTTCAGCACTTTTGAGGGATCCGTCAGCCCTTTGACCCCCATCTTGGAGATATGTATAAGCCCGTTCTGCTTGATACCTATGTCCACAAATGCACCGAAAGCCGTGATATTCGTTACGATTCCCGGCAGTTCCATTCCGCTCACCAGATCTTCGATCGAATGTATATCATCGGCAAACGAGAATTCCCTTGCACTTTCTCTCGGATCCCTCCCGGGTTTCTTCAGCTCGTTGATGATGTCGTTTATTGTCGGAAGCCCGAAATCTCCTTCCACATAGTCTTCGGCTGTTATTCTTGAGCAGAGGTCTGCGTTCCCGACCAGTTCCTTTGTGCTGACGTCCAGATCCCTGGCCATTTTTTCCACTATATGGTAGCATTCCGGATGGACAGCCGAGTTGTCGAGCGGATTCTCTGCATCCGGTATCCTCAGGAATCCGGCGCACTGTTCGAACGCTTTGTCCCCGAGTCTCTTGACTTTCAGAAGATCCTGCCTTGACCGATAGGCTCCGTGTTCGGTCCTGTAATCGATGATATTTTCTGCAAGAGCGGGACCGATACCTGATACATAGCTCAGCAGATAGGGGCTGGCTGTGTTGAGGTTGACTCCGACACTGTTCACGCAGCTTTCAACGGTGTTGTCCAGTTTCTCCTTCAGCAGGTTCTGGTCCACATCGTGCTGATACTGTCCCACCCCGAGCGATTTGGGATCGATCTTGACAAGTTCGGCGAGAGGGTCCATCAGTCTGCGTCCGATGGACACTGCTCCGCGTACCGTCACATCATAGTCAGGGAACTCCGCCCGCCCGGTTTCGGATGCGGAATATATGGAAGCTCCGTCTTCGCTTACCATATACACCTTTGTCCCATTGGGAAGAGGTACCCGTTTTATGAACTCCTCTGTCTCGCGGCCGGCTGTCCCGCTTCCTATGGCGATCACTTCCACCTTGTATTTCTCCACCATCGAGGATATTGCCCGGATTGACTGTATCTTTTCGTTTGCGGGAGGATGAGGGTATATGGTCTCGTTATGCAGAAGATTCCCCTGTTCATCCAGGCATACGACCTTGCATCCTGTCCTGAACCCCGGGTCTATGGCCAGTATGCGTTTCTGACCTACCGGAGGGGCGAGAAGCAGCTGTCTGAGATTCTCTCCGAACACCCTTATGGATTCGATGTCGGCCTTTTCCTTGGCTTCCTTGATGACTTCGTTTGAAATGGATGGTTCAAGCAGCCTTGCATATGCATCATCGATTGCCTCTCTTATCTGTACTGCAAGTGATTTCGCAGGATATCTTCTTTCCTGGCAGAAGTCATAGTATATCTTGTTGCCGCATTTTTCCGGATCGGCATCGATCTTTATGCTTATGAAGCCTTCGTTCTCGGCTCTGAGCATAGCCAGCAGGCGATGCGGGGCAATCCTTGAGACCGGTTCAGAGCATTCGAAATATCCCTTGTATTTCTGCGCTTCAGGAGAAGATGCCTTCCTTGTCGCCTTTGAAGTTATCCGTCTCGTACTGAATATCCCTCTCAATGTCTCCCTTACGGATGCGGTCTCGCTTATCCGTTCCGCGATTATGTCCCTTGCCCCGGCGAGAGCATCATCGACCGACCCGACCTTGTCCCCGACATATTTCTCCGCCTCCCTTGCAGGATCTGCCACGGATACATTGTACATAAGGTCTGCAAGAGGCTCAAGCCCGGCTTCCTTCGCCACGGTCGCCCTTGTCCTGCGTTTCGGTCTGAACGGCAGGTACAGGTCTTCGAGTTCCCTGGAATCCACGCTGGCCTCTATCCGCATACGGAGTTCTTCCGTGAGCGCCCCTGCCTGTTCTATTGTTCCGAGGATCGTCTCCTTGCGTCTCTCCATTTCCGTGAAGACATCTGTCCAGTGCCTTATCTCCGCTACTGCGACATCATCCAGCCCTCCGGTCTTTTCTTTCCTGTAGCGGCTGATGAAAGGGATGGTCGCTCCTTCCTCGAAAAGCTTTTCGCAGTTCTCCACCTGCCACGGCTTCACATCCAGCCTGTGGGCGATCTCCTGTATATATATGTCTTTCATAATTCTGTGGTTTCGTATTATCAGTCATGTGACACCTGTCTCAGCTGGTCCCTGTATGCAGAGAATATCTTCGATTTGGACACGAATCCTATGTATGTCCTGTCCTTGTCCACGACCGGAAGGTTCCAGGCCCCTGTCTTCTCGAACTTTGCCATCACCGTGTCCATCTTCTCATCAATATACACGTATTCAGGTGTTGACCTCATAAAGTTATACACGTGCAGACTGTCGTACATATCCTTCTTGAACATATCTTTCCTTATGTCCTCCAGGCTGACGTATCCCTGAAAATGCTTTTTAGAGTCAATCACAGGGAAAATGTTCCGGGAAGACTTCGAGACGGCATCGACCAGCTTCCCCAGGGTGTCATCTATTTTCACGGCAGTGAAGTCCGACTCGATCAGGTCGCTGGTCTTCAAGAGGGTCAGCACCGCCTGGTCGCTGTCGTGAGTGAGCAGCTCTCCTCTGTTGGCGATTCGCTTCGTATATATTGAATATTGTTCTACCATTCTTGTCGCCCCGAAAGATATTGTAGCTGTAAGTATAAGAGGTACAAGTAGTTCATATCCTCCTGAAATCTCTGCTATGAGGAATATCGCTGTCATCGGGGCCTGCATCACTCCGGCCATTAGCCCGGCCATTCCCACGAGAACGAAATTCTGTTCAGGGACAGATACGGAAGTCCCTGTGAATATGAGGTTGATGACACGTGCTACAACGAAACCGGCCATCGCTCCTACGAACAGTGTAGGTCCGAAAGTACCTCCGACCCCTCCTCCAGCGTTTGTGAATGACATAGAGAATACTTTCAGGATAAGGATGAGCAGGAAGAACAGTGGAATGCCCCATTTCCCGTCCATAAAGAAAGATAGCAGCGTCCTCCCATCCAGGTCGATCTGTCCGCCGTTCAGCAGTATGCTTACATATTCATAGCCTTCTCCGTAGAGAGGGGGGAACAGGAATATAAGCAGGCCGAGACATATCGCGGACATCGCCCATCTTCCATAAGGGTTCCTGACGCTCTTTATCTTGTCCTCCAGCCATAGAGTGGTTCTTGTGAAATATACTGAAAATACTGCGCAGAACAGTCCGAGCACTATGTAGAAAGGAATGTTGTGCATTGCGAACGGTGCGAGCGTGCATTCGAACGGCAGAGAGTCCCCCAGGAAAAGATAGGAGACCACCGTGGCGGACACTGTGGACAGCAGCAGAGGCAGGATCGATGACATCGATATGTTGAACAGCAGTATCTCCAGAGTGAAAAGCACCCCGGCAAGCGGAGCCTTGAAGATACCGGCGACCGCACCCGCAGCACCGCAGCCGAGCAGGATTGTCATATTCTTGTAGGACATTCCCATATATCTTGCCATATTGGACCCTATCGCCGCCCCTGTGTACACTATAGGTGCCTCGGCTCCTACCGAGCCTCCGAATCCGATGGTCACGGAACTGGAGAGAAGGGATGACCACATATTGTGCGGACGTATCTTTGATTCGTTCTTGGATACGGCCAGAAGAACCTTCGTGACACCGTGCCCGATATTGTCCTTTATGACATAGCGGACAAACAGCATGGCGATCAGCATACCTATACCTGGGTAGAGCAGATACAGATAATTGAATGCCGTCTCTTCCCCGAACCAGGATGTAAGTCCGTGATGTATCAGTTCTATCGCTTCCTTGAGCAGTACCGATGCAAGTCCGCAGGCTATGCCGACAAAAAGGGACAGTACCAGAAGCATATCCCTTTCGGACAGCCTCTGGAGTATCCTCCTTACAGGACCTAGAACGTATTTTACACCCGGTGCTTTCATTTCTGCTGTTTCATACAGTATTGTGACATAATCACTCCGACAGCGGACAGGAGGACTCCTCCCCACTGGCGCATTGTCAGGAACTCATATCCGAGCGCCCAGGCCGACAGGGCCGATGCTACAGGTATCAGGGCGGTAAAGATGCTTGACTTTGCCACTCCGAGATGCTTGATGGTATTGACCCATAAGGAGAAGGCCATACTTGAGCACAGGATTGCAAGGCATATTATGGGAGTCCATACCTCATAGCTCAGATAGCGCGGTTCAAAGTCTTCAAGTCCTTTGAACAGGAAAAGAGGGAACAGGTATATGGAACCGATAAGGAACTGGTACATCACTATCACCTGGCTGGAATAGTTCCCGGACAGGCTTTTTGTCACCGATGCGTGACCGACTTCGCTGATTACGGCAATCAGAAGCAGAATGATTCCCCAGATGAAGTTCGGACCTACCTTGCCGTGGCTCATTACCACAAGACATATACCTCCGATAGCCAGGACGATACCTATGGCGTTCACCCAGTTGATCCTTTCCCTGAAGAACAGGAATCCGGCAGCTACGGAGAATATCGGGATAGTGGCGATGACCATCGAACTGAGGGTCGGGGATCCGGTGAGCTTTATCCCGTATGACTCTGCCAGGAAATAGATGAACGGTTCGAACAGGGCGAGAAGCATGAATTTCGGCAGATCCTTCCTGTGGATGCGCTGCATCTGCCGGGTGACAGTATTGAGCAGAAGCAGGCACAGCCCTGCGACAAAGATACGGACGAATACAAAATAGAATACGGGTATGCCAAGCTGTATCAGTCTGTCTGTCCATATATATGATATGCCCCACAGAGTGATGGCAAGAATGGATACCATATATATGTATGCCTTGAACTTGAATCCGTTTTTCCTCATATATCCCTCCTGTACTGTTTTATTCAGATTCTATGAAATGATGTCCTGTCCGAAAAACAGCCTCCTCCCGGCCGGACTGCCTGTGATCTTTCCTCCTGATACGGTCATCGCCCCGTTGACGAATACCATATCCACTCTGCCTCGCAGCCGGCAGCCTTCGTACGGAGACCATCCGCATTTGTACAGCAGTCCGTCTCCGGATACAGTCATCTCCTTTTCAGTGTCGACCACCACAATGTCGGCAAAATATCCGGGCTGCAGCCTTCCTCGGCCATATATGCCGAATATCCCGGCAGCCTTTTCCGAGAATACCGATGCTATCCTTGTAAGCGGTATGTCTTCTTCCGCTGCTACGGTAAGCAGTACGGGAAGCGACTGCTGGATTGATGGCATTCCGGATGGGACATTCATATATTTCCCTTGTTTCTCTTCAGACAGATGTGGCGCGTGATCCGATCCTATGGTGTCGACTTCCCCCGATTTCAGCCCTTCACGGAGCGCTTTCCTGTCGCTGTCTCCCTTGATCGCGGGGTTGCATTTCATCCTGCTCCCAAGTCTGGTGTAGTCCTTGTCGTTGAACCACAGGTAGTTGGCGGAAGTCTCGACAGTTATATGCGGATTATATGTCTTTGCCGCAGATGCCATTTTCAGCTCTTCTGCGGTTGACACGTGAAGAAGATGCAGGGCTGTGCCGTGGTCTATCGCAAGTTCGAGGGCTTGTGCCGATGAATGTATGCAGGCTTTCCTGCTTCTTATCTCCGGGTGCATACTGAACGGAATGTCCTCCCCGAATTCTTCAGATGCTCTGGACAGATTGTCGCGGATGGTCTTTTCATCTTCGCAGTGCACCAGCACCGGCTTCCCTTTTATCGAGAATATCCTGTCAAGAGCATCCGTGGAGTCAACCAGCATATTCCCTGTCGATGAACCCATAAATACCTTGATCCCCCCGAATCTGTCCCGGCAGTGCATGGCTGCCTGTTCAAGTTCTTCGGCATTGTCGTTTGTCGCCCCGAGGTTGAACCCGTAATTGGCATATGTCCTTCCTTCTGCCATCCTTGCCTTCTCCTCCAGAAGTTCCATCGTGACAGTTGCGGGTTTCGTGTTGGGCATATCGATAAAAGATGTGATGCCGCCAAGCAGCGCCGCCTTGGATTCACTCTCCATATCGGCCTTGTGACACATCCCGGGTTCGCGGAAATGGACGTGCGCATCGATGCCTCCTGCCATTATCGCCTTCCCTTCCACATCTATGGCTTCATCGGCATCCATTACCGTGTCTTCCGTGTGGTATACGGCAGCTATCCTGTCCCCTTCGATGAGGACTGCTCCGGGGCCTGTCCTGTCTCCGGTTATGACTGTGCCGTTATATAATAGTGTAGTTTTCATATATCATATCTTCTGTCAGCAGGCGCCAGCCGGTCTATGCCTTTGGCCTTATTTTCCGGAACCTCATCCCTATCACTCCCCAGAACGCCTCGCCGAAGATTCCGCTGCTCATTTTCGATGTCCCTTCTTTCCTGTCGACGAATATGATAGGGACTTCCTTTATCCTGAATCCCAGGCGGAACGTACTGTATTTCATCTCTATCTGGAATCCATATCCTTTCAGCCTGACCTTGTCCAGGTCTATCGTCTCCAGTACTTTCCTCCTGTAGCACTTGAATCCGGCCGTGGTGTCGTATACTTTCATCCCGAGTACCGTCCGTACATAGACTGATGCGAAATATGACATCACGACCCTTCCTATCGGCCAGTTGATCACGCTCACTCCGTTGCAGTATCTGGAGCCTATCGCAAGGTCGGCTCCATCTTCGCTGCATGTCCTGTAAAGCCGCGGAAGATCTTCCGGATTGTGGGAGAAGTCGGCATCCATTTCGAATATATATCCGTAACCGTGTTCGAGAGCCCATTTGAATCCGGTAATATATGCTGTACCCAGTCCCAGCTTGCCCTCCCTCTCTATCAGGAACAGTCTGTCCGGGAACTCTTTCCGGAGGCTCTTTACTATATCGGCAGTCCCATCCGGAGATCCGTCGTCTATTATCACGATATGGTATTCTCCGGCCAGCCCGAATACGGCTCTTATTATGTTCTCAATGTTCTCCTTCTCGTTGTATGTAGGTATGATGACCGCTTTGCTGTCATTCGCCCCCGATGTAATATTGTCCATAGTCTGTCTGCGTTTCATCATTGTGCTACTTCCCGCCGATTGTCTTGAGCATCTCATCCACGGCGGTCTCCAGCTGGATGTCCCTGCCTTTGAGCACAGATGCCGGGTCGTTGTATATTAAGATGTCCGGTTCGATCTGCATATTCTCGATATATCTTCCCTCCTTTATCCCTATCGCTCCGACCTGAGGGATTCCGAATATCAGAGTCGGGTCGATCTGCCGTTCCCACCATACGGCTGTCATTGTCCCCGGTACAGGGGCGCCGATGAGCTTGCCTATGCCCAGGGTCTTATATACATACGGGAATCCGCAGGCATCGGAATAATTGTCTTCTCCGATCAGGACGCATGATGGCCTGTTCCATTTATTATATGGATCTGTGCCGATGTACTGTCCTCTCGGCTCGAATCTTATATATGCCTTGCCGGAGAGCAGCGTCGCCAGGTCATCATGGAGCCATCCGCCTCCGTTATGTCTTGTGTCCACGATTACGGCTTCGCATCCGCGGTATTTCCCCAGCAGTTTCGAGTATACCTCCCTGAAACTAGGGGAGTCCATCCCTTTCACGTGTACATATCCTACACGTCCTTCCGAAAGTTCCTCTACCAGCTCCTCGTTGTGACGGACCCATCTCCTGTACAGGAGGTCTCTGTCCGATCCGGCCGGCTCCACATATATCTCCCTTTCTTTCTTTCCTGCCTTCTTTACCGTCAGCAGCACTTTCTCTCCTGCCCTGGATACCAGCATATCGTACCAGTCGCTGCCGGCTTCGATACGTACCCCATCTATGCCCGTTATGATGTCGCCTGCTTCGATGTCCGGATCAGCGGTCTCCAGCGCGCCACCTTTCAGGACTTCCTTGATTCTCAGCCCATCTCCGGTGTAGTCGTCATCGTACAATACCCCGAGGGTGCCCATACCGGGTCCGGAAGGGGCATAGTATCTCGCCCCTGTATGCGATCCGTTGAGCTCCCCGAGCATTTCCGACAGCATTTCCTGGAAATCATAGTTGTTGTCTATGTATGGCAGGAAACGGCTGTATGCATCCCTGTATCCTTCCCAGTCGACATTATGTATCTCCTTGTCATAGAACTTCTCTGCCACCTGCTTCCAGATGTGGTTGAAGATATATTCTCTCTCCCTGGCCGGCCTGTAGTCGAAATCCCCCTTGAACGATACGTATTTACGAGCCTCGCTGCCGGTATCTATCCTGGATATCCCGGATGAGAGTATATAGATGTACTTCCCGTCCGGGGATGGGAAGATCCTGCCTGAAGTGTTGCGGGCTATCACCTTGACTGACCTGTCTTTCGTGTCGAGGACACACAGGTCGGATGACTGTTCTGTCCGGGTCATATAGAACAGCTTGCCTCCGTCTTCAGTGAGGTAGTAGTCTCCGAGCCTGCCCGAGAATCTCGTAAGCCTTATGGTCCGGTCGTCGGTATTCTCGAGATCAAGAACGAGTTTTTCCGCTTTCTTCTCCGCTTTTACGGAATCCTTTGCCTCTGTCTTGTCCTTATTCCTGTCATCGCTGAGGATCTCCGCCATTTCATCCGCCTCTTCATCCCGGATGAACTCCATATATTCCTTTCCATCGAAGAACATTATGTAGATATCCTCTTCCGCTCCCCAGCTTCCGTGGCTCCTGTAGCCTGCACGGTCGGACTGCCACGTCATCGCCTTGCCGCCCAGCGCCCAGTGGAAGTTGCTGTCCGTGTATCCGCTTTCGGTCAGGTTTGTGATTTCGCGGGTGGAGATATCTATAAGGGCTACATCCTCGTTGTTCCATCCTCCGTTCTCCTGACAGTTGCAGAGAATGTATCTGCTGTCCGGACTCCATTCGAAATCCTGGTCTCCATCGGAGTATGAGTAGTTCATCCCCTTCAGCAGAGACTTCTCCTTGCCGTTGTCTATGTTCTTTATCACAATCTCCGTCCTGTCCCTCAGGTATCCTATCCATTTCCCGTCCGGGGATACGGCAGGCTGGAAGCATGTCTCCCCGGGGGCTGACACCATTTTTTCCTCAGTCTTGACTGAGTAGATGAAATATTTGTCCTTCCTGTCTGTGAGCGAGGTCGCGTATATGCCCCAGTGCCCGTCCCTTTCGGAGGAATAGTAGATCGTCCTTCCGTCTTTGGAGAAACAGATGTCCCTTTCCTGCTCCGGTGTATCGGTGATTCTCCTCGAAGTGGTGTAGTCTATTGATATCACAAAGACATCGCCCCTTGCAATGACGGCAAGCTCCTTCCCGTTGGGGGATACAGCCATTGAAGTGATGCCGGATGTCAGGGTTATCCTGCTTTCTTCCCTTTCGTTGCTGTCCTTGATTATCGAAATGTCGACTTTCTTCGGTTCCTCTCCGGCCTTCACCGTGTACAGCTCCCCGTCGTAGGAGAAAGCAAGGGTTCCGTTGTCCGCTGCGGATATGTATCTGACAGGATGGTCTTTCAGGAATGTTATCTGCGAGCCGGTCCCTGGTCTGCTTATGCTGCCCATATATATGTTGAACGACCCATCCTTTTCACTTATATAATAATAAGTGTCCCCGTCCGGGGCGAATACAGGATTCCTGTCCTCTCCATTGAACTGTGTCAGCTTGGTGAAATGGCCGTCACCGTCTATGCGGAACCTTCCGTCGGCCGGTGCCCCTGGAGTGTACAGCCATATATCCCTGGTCACTGAAGACGTGTGATGTTTCCGGAAAGGGTCTTCATATCCTTTTATGTCTTCGTACAGGACCGCCATATCCTTGTTCACGCTCAGCGATGCGACAGGAAGTGAGGTCACGCGGTATGGCCTTCCACCTGTCTCCGGCACGGCATAGACCTGGGCATCGCCAGGGAAACCACCGTATTCTGCATCCTGTTGAATGTCAGCGGAGAAAAGTATCGTCCCGTCATCCAGTACAGCCAGAGGTGTCTCGTTGCCCGGATATGTCGTCACCCTTGTCGGGACGCCCCCTCCTGCAGATGTGATGAATATGTCCTTGCTCTTCTCTCTTGTAGAGCTGAACACTATACGTTTCCCATCGGGCATCCATATCGGGTCGGAGTCGTATGCCGGGTTCGATGTGATCTGTACTGCCGTGCCTCCGCCGGATGGTACTGTGAATATGTCGCCCTGGTAGCTGAACGCTATCTGTGTCCCGTCAGGGGATATGCTGCTTTTCCTCAGCCACAGAGGTGTACTGCCTGATGCATATACGCCTGTACATAAGAATATTGAGGTCAGTCCTGCAATGATGTTCCGTCTCATGTCCTTTATTATATATGTATCCCCGGATACGTCCCGGGTGAATATCAACAGGCAAATATAATAAATACCGCGTAATGTACGTACCGGGACATAGCCGAAAATATTATCGGCTCCGGTCGGATGGCTACTTCACGGGTAATTCTGGAGTTCACGTTCAGGAATAAAAAATTTCAAAGAAATCCCGAAAAAATTTTTCTGTCTCCCCGGTCTGTGCAACGTGCTGTGCAGCAGGGGGCAGGGCGGGCCCGCAGGCCGCCGACGCGGGACCTTCTCGAAAAAAAAGTGTGAAAAAAAGTGCGAAAAAATTTGGAGGTAACCAAAAAGTGCGTATCTTTGCAGTCCCTTTCGGAAACGGGGGAGC
>JADIMI010000075.1 GCA_017694845.1 Candidatus Cryptobacteroides intestinavium | reverse complement strand
GCTGATGTAATCCCTGGCGTATCCGGCGGCACAATAGCCTTCATGACAGGGATTTACGAAGAACTCGTCGGGTCTATCAACTCTATCAACGGAGAAGCGGTCAAGCTCCTGTTCTCAGGGAAATTCAAGGCGTTCTGGAAACATATCAACGGAAACTTCCTGCTGTCGCTGGTAGCAGGAATCCTCATCAGCATCCTTTCTCTCGCCAAGCTGATGACCTATCTTCTGACAAATCATCCAATCCAGACCTGGGCATTCTTCTTCGGACTTATCGTGGCGTCATCGATATTCATCCTGAAAGGGATCAGCGGCTGGAAGTTCAAGGATATTGTAATGCTCATCCTCGGCATCATTATCGGTGTCGTCGTCTGCACCCTCACCCCTACCCAGACACCTGACGGGCTGTGGTTCATCTTCATCTGCGGTGCAATCGCCATCTGCGCCATGATACTCCCAGGGATCAGCGGAAGCTTCATCCTCCTTATCCTCGGCAAGTATGAATATATGCTCGGGACGATCACCAAGATCACCTCGGGAGATGGCAGGCTGCTGGACTTCGCTGTCATACTCATATTCGTCGTCGGAGCTCTCATCGGGATTCTCGCCTTCTCAAGATTTCTCCACTGGCTGCTCGCCCGATACCACAGGGCTACCCTGCTTGTACTTGCCGGTTTCATTATCGGCTCGCTGGTCAAGGTGTGGCCGTGGAGCGACATGGCGACAGTGGCTGCATCGCAGCATCCGGAACTGGCCGCCCTGCCATCATTTATATGGGAAGACGTCGCAGCACAGTATTCCGGCCTGATAGATTATCACATAGGAGGGGCTGTATGCTTCGCCCTCGTCGGATTCGTCCTGGTAGTCGGCATCGAACTGGTCAGCAACTATATCGGCAAGAAAAGAGGCTCCTCCCCTGACAACGGCAATGCCATAGATGCATAAAAGGCCGATACACCCACCTGCAGACCTTGCACATTCTTTTTTGAATTAAAGAAATAATTATTACCTTTGTCGCCACTTCCGGCCGCAGCACAGACGCTGCCACAGAAGCAGGGACCGGTCCGGTAGCTCAGTTGGATAGAGCAACAGCCTTCTAAGCTGTGGGTCTTGGGTTCGAATCCCAACCGGATCACATAAGAAAAGCATAATGCGCCTGACCTGAGGTCAGGCGTTTTCCGTACCGGGACGGACAGGACCGGAGCTCGCTCAGGGACTGGGTGTTACGGCACGGAAAAGACAGGCGCAGCCTGGCATATTATGCGTTGCTTACGTCAGATCGCCCGTGGCGCAGGGCAAGGGAAAAAGCCGCCTGCGGCTTAATCCCAACCGGATCACATAAGAAAAGCATAATGCGCCTGACCTGAGGTCAGGCGTTTTCCGTACCGGGACGAACAGGACCGGAGCTCGCTCAGGGACTGGGTGTTACGGCACGGAAAAGTAGATGTTCCTGACTTTGTTGTCGCGGACGGATTGATGCCCTGCATGGCAGCGGACCGCGAACATCAACTTTTTGTAATCCATTGAGACACAAGGTAATGCAAAACAACCTTGTTCGTGGTCCCCTCAAAAAAGCGGGGGCCGCGAACAATCGATTTTTGTAATAATCTATATTTCAATAAGATACAAATTTGACTTGTTCGCGGTCCGTCGTCCCGTCCTTCTTCTCCAGATTCTTCGCTGACGCTCAGAATGACAGAGAGCGCTCAGAATGACAGAGAGCGCTCCCTTAGATGACAGAGGGGACTCAGAAGGGCAGAGGGAACATCCGGAACACGGCTACAAAGTCATGTTGACTGTATAGGATCCTGACTGATATTCCGAAGAGGCTGTCTCCCCCGGGAGGGTGACACTTGCTGTGGATCCTTCGGGTATCGTGAACTCCCATATCCAGCTGTCCCCTTCATATCTCCACGAGCTCCTGATAGTCCCGGCTGCAGAATCGAAACTTGCATCGATATAGCCGAGACGTCTGTCCGGAAGCGGCTTCATAATGATATGCCTGAACCCCGGAGCGGCAGGATCCGCACATATCCCGGCGGCTGTCTCCCATATCCACTGACAGACACAGCCGTATGCATAGTGATTGAAGCTGTTCATTCCGTTCGGACCCATTCCATCCTCGATGGTATAGCTGTTCCAGCGCTCCCAGATCGTGGTAGCCCCGTTGTCCACAGAATAGAGCCAGCTTGGATTCCTGCGCTGAAAGAGAAGGTCGTACGCGACATCCCCCATCCCGTTGTCCGTAAGGGTCTGCATCAGTATGGAAGTCCCCAGGAAACCCGTCTGGAGGCAACCATCGTGCTCCTCGAAGTTGTCCCGCAGGCGCTGTATCATAGCAGATTTCGCCTCGCCATCCACAAGGCCGTTCCTGAGCGCGAACAGAGAAGGAGTCTGCATTGTATTGAGAATCTCCTCCCTGAACCTGCCATCATCATCGAGGAATGTCTCCCTGAGATAATCCCTGGCTTTATTGTACATCGTTTCATACTTTGAAACATCACGGCCGGCAGCTGCAGCCATATCCCGCATCATCCCAGCATCGATGGCCCAGTATGACCCGCAGAGAAAATCCCAATACACAAGTGCCTCAGGAAGAATATGCCATCTGCCATTGTCATCGACGCCCGAATGCCGGCCGCTGCAGCTTTCAAGAGGTTCGTAACTCAACCAGTCCGCCCACTGGTAATTGCCGTTCTCCTCCGAATGCAGGCTGTGACGGTACTTTGTCTCCGCTATATGGTCCATGAATTTCTCCATCGCCTCCCAGTTCTCCTCTATGATATCCGTGTCACCGTACTGCTTCCAGACTGTCCACGGGACAATGATCCCGGCATCCGCCCAGCCGCATCTCATCATTTCGTGCTCCCCGCTGCCGTACTGGGCATACGGTGCGACTCCCGGGAAGCCTCCCAGAGGGCTCTGGGTGTCGCGCATATCACGCATCCATTTATGGAAGAACCTCCGTGTCGAGGCGAAGAACGTACCTGTCTCGGCAAACACCTGGGTATCGGCCGTCCATCCGAGACGTTCATCCCTCTGCGGGCAGTCTGTAGGGACAGACAGGTAGTTTGACCTCTGCCCCCATACAGTATTGGAGATAAGTTTGTTGACCATATCATTCCCGGTGGTGATCACCCCTGTTTCAAGTTCCTCTGAAATAGAGGACACCGGTATCGACATAATGCTTCTGAAGCTTACATCCCCATCGGCCGAAAGATTGATGAACCGATAGCCGAAGAAGGTGCACATCGGCATATATGACTCATATCCACCTGATCCGGCGAAAGTATAGTCGAGCCTTATGCCGATATCATAGGTACGCAGGTTGCGCCTGTGGACACTGCCTTCCGGACCATCCATCCCGCGTGACTCGGCACCGTTTCCGTCATTGAGCATCTCCGCGGGCAGACATGTCAGAGTAACGCCCTCATCCGCCTTGAATATGAAGGAAGGCACGGCTGCACAGTTCTGTCCGAAATCCACCACAAGGTTCTCCCCTCTGGAGAGCCGGATGATATCCCCGTCCTTATATTCCCTTTCTATCACGACCATACCTGCCTCACCGGGGCTTCCGCCCTCGACATCCTTCCACACGTATGCCCTGACCGGCTTCAGGGCCAGGTCGTACCTGTGATATATCTCCGCCCCTTCCGTCGGGACGATCTCTCCGTTGAATTCGGTATTGACTTCCGGAGACGAAAGCTTCTCCGGAGA
>JADIMI010000074.1 GCA_017694845.1 Candidatus Cryptobacteroides intestinavium | reverse complement strand
ACTGTTCTGCCTGCTCGGGCAGTACGAAGACAACATCCGCGTGAAAACAATGCTGGAAGAAAATTTGAGGGGTGTAATAACAAAATAATATTGTCATCTGAAAATTATTTGCTAAATTGCACCGGATTTGGATAGTACGGCAAGTCCAGAACTATGCAATTATTTGAAAAACAACTGATATTCATTAATTAACACACAAAAGCAATTATGAAAAAATTTTTCATCTTTGTGGCAGTAATCGGGTTCACCGCCCTTTCTGCACAGTTCGCAGCAGCTCAGGAACCAGCAGCTGCTGAGGAGACAACTGAAGCTGCTGCTCCGGCCAGCGACCAGATCAGCGATGCCAGCCAGCTGCTTGCCGGTTCAGGCGAGGAAGTACCGTTCCACCAGGCCCTCAAGACCAAGTTCATAGAAGGAGGTCCAGGCTTCATGGCTCTGATTATCCTCTGCCTTATCCTCGGTCTTGCTGTCTGCATCGAAAGAATCCTTTATCTTTCCCTCTCAAAGACCAACACCAAGAAGCTTCTTGCCGCTGTAGAGGCTGCACTGAAGGAAGGTGGAATCGAGAAGGCAAAAGAGGTCTGCCGCAACACACGCGGACCTGTGGCAAGCATCTTCTACCAGGGACTTCTCCGCTATGACCAGGGTATCGAGGTCGTAGAGAAGACTGTCGTATCTTACGGTTCAGTGAACATGAGCCTTATGGAGAACGGTCTCTCCTGGATCGCCCTCTTTATCGCCCTCGCTCCTTCCCTCGGATTCCTCGGAACAGTCGTAGGTATGATCCAGGCATTCGATGCTATCCAGGCTGCCGGTGACATTTCACCTAACATTGTCGCAGGAGGTATGAAGGTCGCATTGATCACCACTGTCGGCGGTCTTATCGTTGCGATGATCCTTCAGGTCTTCTACAACTATATCCTTTCAAAGATTGATGACCTCACCATCGATATGGAAGACTCTTCAATCTCACTGGTGGATATCCTGGTTAAGTACGAGAATAAATAAAGAAAACAATGAATTATTCTAAAATTGTCAAATATATATCCTGGGCACTGCTGATCATCGGTGCAGTCATCGGAGCACTCGGATTCATCATCGGATTCGGCACAAACGATGCTGTTGCAGTTGACACATTGCTCTATTGCGGATATGCTATGGCCGGAATAGCTGTTGCAGCCGTTGTCGGTCTCGGCATCTACGCAAGCGCGACAGTGGATCCGAAGAAGCTTCTCAAGTCCGCCGCCGTACTTGTCGCAGCTCTCGCCGTCATCATAGTGGCATATCTGGTTGCGCCAGGAGCTGACCCTGTGGCATACAGCGGTCTTCCTCAGAGCAAGTCAGTCCTCAAGCTGACTGATACAATACTTATCCTTACATACGTATTCTGCGGTGCCACTGTACTGGCTGTCATCGTAGGTGCAATTGTGAGCGGTGCACGTAATAAAAAATAGACTTCAATTATGGCTTCAAAAAAGACACCGGAAATCAATTCAAGCTCTACGGCAGATATTGCGTTCCTGCTGCTCTGCTACTTCCTGATGACATCCACTATGGGTGAGGATTCAGGACTGCAGCGCCGCCTGCCGCCTATGCCGAACGAGAACCAGGAAGTCCAGGACCAGAAGATCAACAGACGTAACATCATCGTCGTGAAGATCAACGCTCAGGACAGGCTTCTTGCTGGTAGTGATGCGATTGATGTCAGCCTATTGAAGGACAGGATAAAGGATTTCCTTACAAACCCTACCGACGATCCGAATCTTCCGGAGAAGGAGGTCAAGGATATCGAAGGCTTCGGAGCCTATCCGGTATCCAAAGGCGTGATCTCACTCCAGAACGACCGAGGTACCAGCTATCAGGCATATATAGCCGTTCAGAACGAACTTGTCAAGGCCATCAACGAACTCAGGGATGACTTCAGCAAGAGATACTACGGCAAGGTATATACACAGCTGACCGAGGAACAGCAGAAGATTGCAAGGGAGGCGATACCTCAGAATATATCTGAAGCAGAGCCTAAGGATGTAAGCAAAAGATAAATAGGAGGAAAGAGATATGTCAATGTTCAAACAGGGAGAGAAGAAGACAGTCCCGGCAATGTCGACAGGTTCGACCTCTGATATCGTGTTTATGTTCCTGTTCTTCTTTATGGTCTGCTCCCAGTTGCGTTCAACAGAAAATAAAGTCCAGGTCAATCCACCTGAAGCTACTGAAGTAGTGAAGCTGGAAAGGAAGGATCTTACCTCATATATCAATATAGGTCCACCTGTAAAGCATCTCCAGAGCCAGTATGGTACAGATGCCCGTATCCAGCTCAATGACTCCTTCAAGTCAGTGGATGAGATCCGTGACTTCATTGCGGCAGAACGTGACGCGATGAGCGAATCAGACAGGCAGTTTATGACGGTAGCCATCAAGGCTGACCAGAATGTCAGGATGGGTATCATTACAGACGTCAAGCAGGAACTGCGTAGATGTTCCGCACTCAAGATCATGTACACTGCAAGGAAACCTGCAGCTGACTGATCTTATGTAAAACAGATAGTGGGGTTGTCCGATAATACTTTGGGCAACCCCTTATTTATTGGAAAAGACTAATAACTAAATTATCGACAGTAATATGGGAAGACTTAAAAAGATTGCACTCTATGCATCAGCAGTAATAGTAATAATAGCTGCTGCAGGGGCGATATTCAGACCGGATGCCGAAGCACGGGTGAAAAAAAGCGAAAAACCGGCGAAATACATTTTCGTAATGATCGGTGATGGAATGGGAGCGACCCAGGTCGCCGCAGCAGAATCATACCTTTCGTACAAGGAAGGGAAACTTGGCGGAGAGCAGCTGACATTCACACAGTTCCCGGTACTGGGACTGTGCACCACATATTCAGCTGACAGCAACATAACCGACTCTGCGGCATCAGGGACTGCCATTGCTACAGGAAACAAGACCGACAACCACTCACTTGGCGTGGCACCGGATGGTACACCATTGAAGAGTATGGCATACACACTCCACGAGAAAGGCTACAATGTGGGTATCATGTCATCTGTCCCTGTAAACCACGCCACACCGGGTGCATTCTACGCCCACAGAAAAGACAGGAACGACTATTATGAGATCAGCCTCGAGATCCCGGAAAGCGGATTCGAATTCTTCGCAGGAAGCGGGATACTTGATTTCAACGGCAAGAAAGGTGACCTTGAAGATATCGACAAGGTTCTTGAAAGGGAAGGCTACGATGTATGCTACGGCCTCGGTGAACTTGAGACCAGCGATGATGAATCAGGCGTTGTAGTCATTCCTGCAAGCCAGAGGAAATCGGAGGCGCTCAACTACGAAATCGAACACGAGGACGATGCAAAGGAAGACCGGCTCGGTGAAGTGCTGGAAGCAGCGATCGAATATCTCGGTGATGACGAACCTTTCTTCATAATGTGCGAAGGAGGCGAGATAGACTGGGCGGCCCACGACAACAATGTAACAGAGATGATAGATGCCATCTCAAGGTTCAATGAAGCTGTCTCTGTTGCATACGATTTCTATCTTGAGCATCCGGACGAGACTCTCATCATAGTCACGGCTGACCACGAGACCGGAGGTATTACAATCGGCTCTAACAAGGGCTATATGGTCGACTGGGCAGGCATTGAAAAAGGCGAACTTCCAGACAATGAAAATCTGACCGGAAAAGAAAGGAACAGAGCCATAAGCACCGCCCACAACATCGGCTGGACGACTTATGACCATACAGGCGCTCCGGTTCCGATATATGCTGTCGGCAAGGGGGCAGAGAAATTTGCCGGAAGAATCGACAACACCGACATTTACGGAAAAGTTGTATGTGAATAGCGGCAAATGCGCTATATTTGCAGTTTGATTAAATGTTATTGAAATGGGAAAAGTAATCAGGACCAAGGTAAAGGATCTCCTGGCTATGTCACCGGGACAGACAGTGCTGGCGAAAGGATGGGTAAGGACAAAGAGAGGCAACAAGAATGTAGCCTTCATTGCCTTGAATGATGGCTCATCGATCAAGAACATCCAGATTGTGGCGGATGTGGCAAAATTCGATGAGAATCTGCTCAAGAAAATCACGACAGGAGCCTGCATAGCAGTTACAGGAGATCTGGTGGAATCTCTCGGAGGCGGACAGTCAGTGGAGATCCAGGCCAGAGAGATAGAAATATACGGAGAAGCAGACCCGGATACATACCCCCTTCAGAAAAAAGGGCATACACTGGAATTTCTCCGTACAATTGCACACCTGAGACCGAGGACCAATACTTTCGGTGCAGTGCTGAGGATAAGGCACGCTATGGCTTTCGCCATTCATAAATATTTCAATGACAAGGGGTTTGTTTATCTTCACACTCCTATAATCACTGCATCTGACTGTGAAGGTGCGGGAGAGATGTTCCAGGTGACGACATTTGACCTGAACAACCCTCCCCGCCTTGAAAACGGACTGATAGACTATACCCAGGATTTCTTCGGCAGACAGACAAGCCTGACGGTGAGCGGCCAGCTGGAGGGAGAACTCGGGGCCATGGCTCTCGGGGAGATATACACATTCGGGCCGACATTCAGGGCCGAGAATTCAAACACTCCGCGCCATCTTGCAGAATTCTGGATGATCGAACCGGAAATGGCATTCTACGAGATAGAGGACAATATGGACCTTGCCGAGGACTTCATCAAGTATCTGGTCAGATATGCCCTGGACAACTGTATGGATGACCTGAAATTCCTGAACGATATGTTCGACAAGGAACTTATCGCAAGGCTTGAGGGCGTCGTGAAGACCGAATTCGTCAGACTTACCTATACCGAAGGGATGAAGATTCTCGAGAATTCCGGAGAAAAGTTCGAATTCCCTGTCGGCTGGGGCGTCGACCTTCAGAGCGAGCACGAAAGATATCTTGTGGAGAAGCATTTCGGAAGGCCAGTAATCATGACAGACTATCCAAAGGATATCAAGGCTTTCTATATGAAGCAGAACGAGGATGGAAAGACTGTACGCGGGATGGATGTACTCTTCCCTAAGATCGGCGAGATCATAGGAGGCTCGGAAAGGGAATCATCACTGGAGAAGCTCGAGGCAAGGATCAATGAACTCGGGATGAGCCACGATACGCTGGAATGGTATCTTGACACCCGACGTTTCGGATCTGCCCCTCACAGCGGATTCGGGCTCGGCTTCGAGAGACTTCTGCTGTTCGTGACAGGAATGGCCAACATAAGGGATGTGATACCGTTCCCTCGTACCCCTAAGAACGCTGAATTTTAACAGTCACTGAAATGCTGATAATAGGAATAGCAGGAGGATCCGGCTCTGGAAAGACGACAGTCGTCAACGCCATCACACAGCGGCTGAAGGAAAAGGTCGTAGTCATCCCTCAGGATTCATACTACAAGGACTCAAGCCATCTGAGCGAAGAGGAGAAGAGATATGTCAATTTCGATCATCCGGACTCAATCGACTTTGATCTGCTCAACCGGCATCTGGCTATGCTCCGCTCCGGTAAAAGCATTGAAGAACCTGTCTATTCCTATATCACCTGTTCCAGGTCCAGGACCGAGACAGTAACTGTCCAGCCTGCCGAAGTGATAATAATCGAAGGCATACTCATATTCACTTGCGAGAAACTCAGGGATCAGATGGACATCAAGATATTCGTCGATGCCGATGATGATGACAGGCTGATGAGGGTGATGGCAAGGGACATAATAGAAAGGGGGAAGACAGTGGAGACGGTCATAGAACGCTACTCCAAGACTGTAAAGCCTATGTATCTCCAGTTCATTGAACCCAGCAAGAGATATGCAGATGTCATAATTCCGCAGGGCGGACACAACAAGGTGGCGATAGATGTCCTGACAGCCACCATAGAAAAAGCCATTGCCACAGGAAAGAAGCCTGATACACAGATAAACCGAGGATAGAGTGGACTTCCGCAGACTGTACAGAAGGCTGTCAAAGGAGGACAAGGCAGGCCTGTATATCACCGTGATATTCCATCTCACGGTGATTATTGTCCTTGCCATATCCCAGCTGTCTACAATAGCGGTGAAGGATATGTCATTCATGCTCGACTTCTCGAAATATGAGGAGAAAGAGAAGCTCGAAGAAGAACGGAAATTCAAGGAAGATGTCAGCAGACGCCTCGACAGACTGCTCGGGTATGCATCCGCGCAGAATCCGGAAGAGATCCGTAACATAGCAGTGGATGCCTCATCCGGCCCTCTCAAAGATGACAGAGGAACAGACGCAGAAGACCTCTACAGGGACGCCGACAGGCTTCAGCAGGAGCTGGATGCAGGAAAGATGGCCCGTACGGATGAGAATACTGTCGATCTCGGCAAGTTCGAGAAAAAAGAGAAGAAAGACAAGGAAGCCAAAGAGTACAGAGGTCCATCTGTCGTTTCTTATTCGCTTGATGGGCGCAAAGCCAGCAGGTTGTCAATTCCCGCATACAGATGCCTCGGAGGAGGTGATGTCACTGTCATAATAACAGTCGATCCTCAAGGGAATGTCATCAATGCAAAGATATACGATGAGGTATCATCCACAGACAGATGTCTGAGGGAATTCGCCATACGCGCCGCCCGTCTGTCAAGGTTCTCTGTCCTGCCACCCGACAGAATCGACGGTATGGCAAGACAGAAAGGAGAGATAGTCTACAGGTTCATAGCTCAATAGAGTCCGAATTCCCAACGGCGGTCTTCACAGTCTCATCGATCTCGAGATAAAATCTGTAGAAAGCTTCATCATCAAGCCTGGAATATCGCCCGACCAGACCGTTCAGCTGAGGCATTATATATGGAGCCGTCTTTTCCCATTCTCCCGGAGCCGGAACAATTCCATCCTTTGCCGCAAAGTCGAGGAACTTCCTGTCAAGATGAAGTCCGGAAAGAAATTTCTCAAGCTCCTGGAAATCATCTATCCCGGAAAGCCTGTCACGATAAGTGTCAAAGATAGAGGATGCAAAACGCATCTGTTCTGCCTTCCTGTTGCAGACTATATAGAAGTCCGTTGCGCGGGTAGTGTCGACAGGGACAAAGATATCGGGGACAATCCCTCCTCCGCCGTAGACTTTCCTTCCTGCAGCCGTATGGTACACGACACTCGTATCCACCTTCATACTGTCGGCATCCGTCATCTCCCCGTGCGCATACCGTTCAATTATGTCATAATCATAATCTTCTGTATACGGTTTCTGGATACAGCGGCCCGATGGCGTGTAGAAGCGCGCGACGGTAAGGCGCACCCCTGATCCATCAGTGAAATTGATCGGCTCCTGGACCAGCCCCTTTCCGAACGAACGTCTGCCTACTATCACTCCCCTGTCATTGTCCTGGATAGCTCCGGAAAAAATCTCGCTCGATGAAGCGGATGACTCATTGATCAGGACGGACAGGCCGATATTCTGGAGCAGTCCCTGGCCATCGGCCCTGAACTCTTCCTTCTGGCGGTGCAGGCCCTCCATATATACGATCATATCACCTTTCTGCAGAAACTCGTTACTGAGGAGAAGAGCCTGGTCCAGATATCCTCCGGAATTATCCCTGAGATCGAACACAAGCCTTGTCATACCTTCAGCCAGAAGCTTCTCTGCAGCCTTGCTGAACTCCGTATAAGTCGTACGCGAGAATTTGGAAAGTCTGACATATCCTGTCGTGTCATTGACCATAAACGCAGCATCGACACTGTTCAGAGGGATCTTGCCCCGCTCGATGTCAAACGGGATCTCAGTTCCATCGCGCAGCACGGTAACCTGTACCTTCGACCCGGCCGGCCCTTTCATCAGAGTGACCATACTGTCCTGAGGGGTCTTCACTCCTGCTATCTTATGTTCATCCACTTTCAGTATCCGGTCTCCCTGCATAAGTCCGGCCTTCTCTGATGGGCCGCCAGAAATGACACTCAGCACAATGGCCGTATCATTAGGCACATTGAACTGTATGCCGATCCCTTCGAAATTACCGGCAAGTTCAGTCTCCGATTCCTTCAGCTCGACAGGAGGGAGATAGACTGAATGCGGATCCAGCTTATGGAGGGCCGCCTCGACAGCAGCATCCGTCATTGCCTCCATATCTATCGTATCCACATAGTTCTGCTCTATCTGTCCGAGGATGAGATTGAGCTTGCGCCAATGTGAATAATCCCCATCGAATTTCCTTCCATTATCAGCCGACCTCTGATAAACCAAAACGGCACACGCCCCGATCACTACTCCGAGAATGGCCGCTATCAATGCATTGCCCTTGTTCATTTCAATCCACCTTTTCCACTGCGATTCCTGCCTTTTTCAGCAGGTCTATTCCGTCCGTAAGACGGTATTCATCCCTGTATACAACCCGTCTGATACCAGCCTGAATGATGAGCTTGGAACATTCGATGCACGGCGCGGCCGTGACATACAGGGTGGCACCTTCGCTGCTGTTGCCCGACTTGGCCACTTTCGTTATGGCATTCGCCTCGGCGTGAAGGACATACGGCTTGGTCACACCATTCTCATCCTCGCAGATGTTCTCGAATCCGGAAGGTGTGCCGTTATAGCCATCGGATATTATCATCTTGTCCTTGACTATAAGGGCACCCACCTGCCTCCGCCTGCAATACGAGTTCCTGGCCCATATAGCCGCCATCTCGATATAGCTGCTGTCAAACTTTTCCATTATATACCTAATTCCTCTGATAAAGATATCTCTTGATACTCCTCTTCGGAGTCCTTTCAAAATCTTCCGGCAGTATCTCTATCTTCTTTATCCTTGCATAGTTAGGGAGCTGTCTGTTGAGTTCCGGAAGAAGGCTGTCTATATATTTCCCCAGAGCCTCGCTGTCCATGCCATCAACCTCCCCCTGGTGGAAATCAGGATAGATAAGGGCTGTAAGGCCTCCATCATCCTCGATTACAAGAGAATCCACCACATACTGCATATTGTTGACGACACACTCTATCTCCTCCGGATAGATATTCTGACCGGATGGACCGAGAATCATACATTTCGACCTGCCCCTGAGATAAAGGTAGCCATCCTTGTCCATGACACCCATATCTCCCGTACGGAACCATCCATTCTTCGTGAAGGCGGCTTCGGTAGCCTCATCATTCTTATAGTAGCCGAGGAATACATTCATCCCTTTTACAAGCACTTCTCCAGCCACATTCTCCGGATCGTCGGAATCTATCCTGATCTCCATATTCGGTGCAGCCTTGCCGCACGAGTACAGCCTTGTATATTTCCAGTCTTCATACGAGATTATCGGGGCACATTCGGTCATACCGTAGCCGACAGTGAACGGGAAGCCGATCTTCTTCATGAAGTCCTCCACTTCCTTGTTGAAGGCCGCTCCTCCGATAATCACCTCCTCGAACCTGCCTCCGAACGCCTTGACCAGCTCCTCCCTGATCTTTTTCTGGATAATATGGTTGAGTACCGGCACCTTCATAGCAAAACGTATCCCTTCCTTCTCGAGAAGAGGCTTGAGCTTGCTCTTGTACACCTTCTCTATGATCAGCGGCACTGCAATCACTACATCAGGCCGGATCTCGGCAAGCGCCTGCATAATGATCTTCGGGCTCGGCACCCTGGTCAGGAAATGTACGTGCGTACCGATAGTCAGCTCGAACAGGAGTTCGAACATCATTCCGTACATATGCGCCGAAGGAAGCATCGCCACCACATTTGAATGGTTGTCAAGCATCGGAAGCACCTTCATTGCAAAAAGAATGTTGGAATACAGGGCGCGGTAAGGGATCATCACCCCTTTCGAGAATCCGGAGGTACCGGATGTATAGTTGATAAGAGCCAGCTCATCCGCCTTGTCCTCATAATAGTCTATATCATCCGGGGTGAAGTTCATCGGATACTTCTTACCGAAAAGTTCATTCAGATGCGCCCTCGTCTCTGTAATATCCTTGTCCCTTGCAAAGAGGAGCTGGAAATTGTTGATGCGTACTACGGCATAGAGAGAAGGCATTTCCGTCTCTGTCAGTCCTTCCCACACCACATCATCTACAAAAAGTATCTTCGCCTCGGAATGATTGACCAGATGGTGTATGTTTCCTGGCTTGAACTCGTGCAGAATAGGCACTGGTACAGCTCCGTATGTCAGAGCCGACAGGAAGGAGACACCCCAGTTAGCCTGGTTGCGCGAACATATCGCCACCTTGTCACCCTTGACAAGACCGCAATGCTCATACATAATATGCATCTTGGCTATCCTGCGCGCCATATCCCTGTAATGCAGGGTCACGCCCTGATAGTTCGAGAGCGCCGGCCTGTCCCAGTTCTCCCTGAAGCTCTTTTCATAGAGCTTGTTCACCGAGTGAAATACCATAATCTTTCAGTTTAGTTAAAAATCTTATCCTATCTCAATTGTAACCTTTCTTCCATCATACCTCGTGACTTCCACCCCGCCCTTGACGGGTACCACATCGCTGTCCGGCCTTATCATCCTGTCCCCTTCGAATACAGTCACAGGATCTCCGCCATAGAACGGGAAAATCAGAGTCTGTATGGAGGTGCGGACCACCCACCAGGTACTTCCATCGATCTTCACGGGTTCGGGAAGGCCCTTGATGGTCTCCTCCGCCGTAATACCCTTCCAGGCTGCAGGCTTCTGTCCCTTGAGGTTATACATCTCTATCGTATTGTCCTTGTGAAGGACCATTATATTATACACCCGCTTGGAATTGAAGTCATATACATCCGGCCCGAGAAGGATATCCTTACCCAGATCTATAGGGAAAGAATTCACTTCACGTCCCAGGCGGTCATACAGATACACCTTTGTCCCGGAAGCGAATATTATCTGGAGCTTGCCGTTCCTGTAAAAATCCACAGTGGTCGCACGTCCGCATATCGGGGTGTAGAATTCAGCTCCCCACAGTCCCTTCCCGTTCTCATCCTTGAGACACAGATACATATTCTCGTTCTGATAGAAGGTATTCATCTTTCCTGACCCTGAATTCCTGACCTTGAAAGGCCCTGTCGGGACAGCTACCACAGTATCCCTTTCGAACTGCGGCACCATTGTCCTCACCTCCGATATTCGGGCGATTTCAACCCCGACCTTCAGCTCTCCTTTTTCAGACATTATCCTGAAAAAGCCGGGCACATACGCCTGATCCATACAGGCTGCCCTGACGGCAGCCGAATAGGCCGGTCTGAACACCTTGTCCAGGATTCTTGTGTCCTCCGTGAATGAAAGATACCCGAGAAAATGCGACTCTCCCGGCACCGTCGTCTTCGCCCCTTCAAGATATGCCGCAAGAGTATTGTCAAGAGCCCTGCCGGATATGTACTCATCCATGACTGTCTGATTTCCGACTATCAGCCACTTCCCTGTATATATGCAGGAGGTCTCGTCTTCTACAGAAAACAGGGAACCGAAAAGAGCGGACACGAAACCGTCATAGGCATAATCCGTTACTTCCGGCCGGTCCTCCACAGGAGCCGGGATCAGCGTCTGGCGGGAATTGCCCACCTTCACCAGAAGCACAGACTCCAGTTCCCTGCCCGCATAGAAAGAAGCTACAGCCACCTCCTTTATATCAAGGGCGGACACCCATTCAAGCGGCGAGATTCCGGCAGACTTCCCGAGTCTTTCCATAACCGCATCATACCTCGCCTGACCGGACTTCGCCGCAAGATATTCCGAATATGCGGATATATATGCCGATGCATCCTTCATTGGCAGGGAGAAGAACGATACCGTATATGATGGCAGGACACCGGCCACCTCGGACACACTTCCCGGAAGATCGCGGAAAACATTTATGAACTTGTCAGGTCTGTCCGCCGCTATCGCAGTCCCGCTGAAGGAAGAATACGCATCTGATATCTGGTCCACGGAGAATGCAGTCCATTCAGCAAAGCGTCTGAAGAAATCGGAATACCTGCGGTATTCTGCATTACACATATTCTCCATTATCCTGCCGACTGATGTATTGGAGACTATAATCTGGCCGGCAGCCCCCCTGACATCACCTGCCGCCCGGCAGAATCCATCATTGTCAAGCACAGATATACCGTTCATTATATGACGTTCCGAAGAACCGAGAAGCACATCGGAGGCCGATATGGTCAGGATCTTCCGCTTTGCAAGATATGTATCCTCCGGAGCACAGCTGCCACCATCGACCACAGCAGCAAAGAGCCCGGCAGAATCCGCCAGCGCGACCAGCTCCGAAGCATCGGAAGGGATCTCCGCTCCAGTCTTGCATACATCGATTGCCAGCAGAGGCTGCAGTCCGCCGATATAATGATACGAAAGTGTCACAGCAGATGAGCCGGAACACCCTCTTTCCGCTGCGCTGTCGAGGAATTTGCGGAAATTTCCGTCCGGAATGATTCCGATATACGGACTGCTGCCGGCAAACGCCTCGAGAAAGCTGTCCATACGGTCAAACCGCATCACTGCTATGGCATCCGACGGGACTGGCTGATAACATCCATAATCATAGCTCTGCAGATCAAGCGAGCGCTCATCTGCCCCTGTGCCTGAATACAGAAAGAAAACAGCTATCGCCACCCCGACAGACAGGATGACAATGGCTGCAATACAAAAAAGAATAGTTTTCCTGTTCATCCGACGGTCCTATCTGACTGCGACAGCCTCGATCTCGACCTTGACCCCCATCGGCAGAGCCGCAACCTGATAGCATGCACGTGCAGGCTTGTCTCCGGTAAAGAATTCAGCATACACATCGTTCATCGCCTTGAAGTTGGCTATATCATCAAGAAGGACTGTCGTCTTGACGACATTGCCATAATCCATACCGGCCTCTGCGAGGATCGCCCCGATATTCTTAAGCGACTGTCTTGTCTGGTCCTCTATCCTTTCCGGCACGCTGCCATCAGCAGGGACGACCGGAATCTGTCCTGAAATATATAATGTTCCATTGACCTCGACTGCCTGTGAATATGGGCCTACCGCCTTAGGGGCATTTTCTGTAGCAATAATTTTTTTCATATACGTAAATATTGATAAATCATACAAATATACACAAATTTAACAAGATACAGGCATTTTGCAGGACATAATGCGGGCAAAAAAGATTCACCCGCTGCACAGATCCTGTCGCATACAAAATAACCCCGTGAAAATCACGGGGTTATAAAATCTGGTAGTCCCGAGCAGAATCGAACTGCTATCTAAAGTTTAGGAAACTTCCATTCTATCCGTTGAACTACGGGACCATTTCACTGAGAAGATCACCTACTGGGCTTTCTTCTCGATAATCTGACGACCTCTGTAGTAGCCACACTCAGGGCATACCCTATGGTAGAGCACAGTCGCACCGCAGTTTGAGCAGGTAGCGAGGGTAGGAACCACAGCGAAGTCGTGCGTCCTTCTTTTGTCACGTCTCTGTTTGGAGACCTTTCGTTTCGGATGTGCCATTTTCTATTTCAATTTTAATTCATTCATCAAACATTCCCCTGAGAACTGCAAACGGGCTGCCGCCTTCATCGGCATCTGATCCGGTCTCTTCCTTCGCCGCCACTCCTATATGATCCGCAACCGAACTGTCACATTCCCCTTCCTTATGCACCCTGTGCATCGGCAGAGCCAGACAGGCATAGTCATATATGATCTGCGACATATCCAGAAAAGCATCATCCGGAGCAAGACTGACAATCTCCCTGCCATCATCCTCAGCCGTCTCAACTCCCTCGTGCTTCACACTGAGCCTGATATGCGGAGCGATATGAACCTTCAGATCCGACAGGCATCTGTCGCACGGCACAGTCAGGACTCCCTCCACATCACAGTCTATCCCGACATAGCTTCCCGACTTTTCCGCCACAGCCTTCACAGAAAGATCCGCATCCGTCACTTCCGTATTGCCGAACTCTTCAAAGAACTCTCTACCGACACTCCATTCGAACTCCGTCCTTCCGGGTGTCAATCCATTTACGGGTATCACATATATGCTTTCCATTGATGCCATAAACAGATTTGAGCGTGCAAAGATAGGAAATAATTTTTACAAAACAATATTATTCTCCACTTTTTCTCTTCCTTTCAATCTCGCTGAGAATTATTTTTCTCATTCTCATTGATTTAGGAGTCACCTCGACAAGTTCATCCTCCTGTATATATTCCAGCGCCTCTTCAAGAGAGAACTTGATCGGAGGAGGAAGCATCACCTTGTCATCGCTCCCTGAAGCCCTCATATTGGTGAGTTTCTTTGTCTTGCATATATTGATATTGAGGTCGCGCTCCCTTGTGTGCTCTCCGACGACCTGACCGGCATAGATCTCATCTCCCGGATCGACGAAGAAACGGCCTCTGTCCTGCAGCTTGTCCATTGAATAGGCGACTGCAACTCCCGTCTCCAGTGACACCAGGGAACCGTTGGTCCTCCTCTCTATCTCTCCCTTGTACGGTTCATAGTCCTTGAACCTGTGGGCTATCACCGCCTCCCCCTGTGTCGCAGTCAGAAGGTTGCTGCGCAGCCCCATAAGCCCGCGGGCCGGTATGTCGAACTCGAGATGCGTCCTGTCCCCTCTCGTCTCCATATGTATCAGTGCCGCCTTGCGCCTTGTCGATATTTCGATAGCCTTTCCGACAAATTCTTCCGGAACATCTATGGTCAGGTTCTCGATCGGCTCGCACCTCTGGCCGTTGATGGTCTTGTCCAGCACCTTGGGCTGACCGACCTGAAGCTCGAAACCCTCGCGCCTCATTGTCTCTATAAGCACCGACAGGTGGAGCACTCCCCTTCCGTAGACGACAAAAGAATCCGCATTGGGCCCCGGTTTCACCCTGAGAGCCAGATTCTTCTCAAGTTCCTTCTCGAGTCTCTCCTTCAGATGCCTTGACGTGACAAACTTGCCTTCGCGTCCGAAGAACGGAGAATCGTTTATGCAGAAGAGCATGCTCATCGTCGGTTCATCTACAGAGATAGGAGGCAGCGGCTCGGGATTCTCGAAATCCGCAACCGTATCCCCGATCTCGAATCCTTCCAGCCCGACGACGGCACAGATATCACCGCATACCACAGTGTCGACCCTTGTCTTCTCCAGGCCATCGAACACCATAAGATCCTTTATCCTCTGTTTCTCGATTATATCGTATCTCTTGCAGAGACTTATGTTCATCCCGGCCTTGAGCTCACCCCTGGTCACCCTGCCGATGGCGATACGCCCGACATATGGGGAATACTCCAGGGAGGATATAAGCATCTGCGGCGTACCGGGATTGTGTTCCGGTGAAGGGATCACCTCCAGGATGACATCAAGCAGTGCCGTTATGTCTGTCGTCGGCTTTCTCCAGTCCAGGGACATCCAGCCCTGCTTTGCGCTGCCGTACACAGTCCTGAAGTCGAGCTGGTCCTCGGTCGCATTGAGCGAGAACATCAGGTCGAAGACCTCTTCCTGCACCTCTTCCGGACGGCAGTTGGGCTTGTCCACCTTGTTTATCACCACTATCGGCTTCTTTCCCATCTCGATAGCCTTCTGAAGCACGAACCTCGTCTGCGGCATACAGCCTTCGAAGGCATCCACAAGCAGGAGGACTCCGTCAGCCATATTGAGCACCCTCTCGACCTCTCCGCCAAAATCGCTGTGGCCCGGAGTGTCGATAATATTGATCTTCACTCCCTTATATGTAACCGAGACATTCTTCGCCAGAATGGTGATACCTCTCTCCCTTTCGAGGTCGTTGTTGTCAAGGATCAGCTCTCCCAGCTTCTCCTGCTCTCTCGCCTGACGCGACTGATAGATCATCCTGTCCACCAGAGTGGTCTTGCCGTGATCGACGTGGGCGATAATAGCGATATTCCTGATATCCTGCATACTACTAATTTATATCTGCGGGAGCGAATTGAAACGCCCCCTGAATTGAGGGTGCAAAATTAACAACTTCTGGAAAACTTCACAAGAAAATGAAGTTTTTGTATCCTATGTCCAAACTGTTTCGTACTTTTGCGGACGTTAAACTTTGCGTGAATTTCAACTATGACAGAAAAAATCCTGATCATCGATTTCGGTTCCCAGGTCACCCAGCTGATCGGCAGGCGGTTAAGGGAGCTCAATGTCTACTGTGAAATCCATCCATTCAACAAGGTCCCGCAGATCGACGGATCTGTCAAGGGTATAATACTGAGCGGCAGCCCCTGCTCCGTACGGGATGCAGGCGCACCGCAGGTCGATCTGGATGGCATAAAGGGAAAGATGCCGCTGCTGGGCATCTGCTATGGAGCTCAATACCTTGCCCAGAAGTTCGGAGGAGAAGTGGCGGCATCGGCAGCCAGAGAATACGGAAGGGCTATCCTCACCGTAAAAGGCACTTCGGCTCTGTTCGACGGTGTATCCGGGAGATCCCAGGTATGGATGTCACACGGGGACACTATCGTACGGCTGCCTGAAGGAGGGGAGGTGATTGCCTCGACCGAGGATGTGGACAATGCCGCATACCATATCATCGGAGAAGAGACTTACGCCGTGCAGTTCCATCCAGAGGTGTTCCACACTGTTGAAGGCAGCAGGATACTGGCCAACTTCGCCCTGAAGATATGCGGATGCAAGGGCGACTGGACTCCGGCATCGTTCATAGACACCACTGTCTCGGAGCTCAAGGCGCAGATCGGTGATGACAAGGTCATTCTCGGGCTGAGCGGCGGGGTGGACTCCACAGTCGCTGCAGTGCTGCTCAACAAGGCGATAGGCCATCAGCTGACATGTATATTCGTAAACAACGGTCTGCTCCGCAAGAACGAGTTCGAGGATGTACTCGCTTCTTACAAGGACATGGGGCTGAACGTAACAGGTGCGGATGCCTCGGCTGAATTCATTTCCGCCCTTGCCGGCGTGACCGACCCTGAGACCAAGAGGAAGATAATCGGCAGGCTGTTCGTGGAGACATTCGACAGCTATGCGCAGAAGATAGAGAATGCCCGCTGGCTGGCCCAGGGGACAATTTATCCGGATGTCATCGAATCCGCATCAGTCAACGGTACCGCCGCCAAGATCAAGTCCCACCACAATGTGGGCGGACTTCCGGAGAAAATGAACCTCAGGATAATAGAGCCTCTGAAACTGCTCTTCAAGGATGAGGTCCGCCGCGTCGGAAGGGCTCTCGGCATCAAGGATGAACTGATAGGAAGACACCCTTTCCCGGGACCATCCCTGGGGATAAGGATACTCGGGGAAGTAACAGAAGAGAAACTGGCTGTACTGCGTGAGGCGGATGACATTTTCATCAAAGGACTCAGGGCATACTCGCTCGAAGATAACCATACGGCCATCGAGGCTCTCGCAGGGCCGGGAGCGGAATATGTGCGGTCTGCCTCCGATCCATCGATAAAGGCCACTAACCTGTATGACGCTATCTGGCAGGCCGGAGTCATCCTTCTTCCTGTACGCAGCGTAGGAGTCATGGGCGATGAAAGGACATACGAAAGTACCGTGGCGCTTCGGGCGGTCATCTCCACCGATGGAATGACGGCTGACTGGGTGCATCTCCCATACGACTTCCTGGCGAAGGTCAGCAACGAGATCATCAACCGTGTTCGCGGGGTCAACAGGGTTGTCTATGACGTATCCTCAAAACCGCCTGCAACAATAGAGTGGGAATAGACACTGTCATTCTGAGCGCCAGCGAAGAATCTGTTCCCCCTACTTATAAATGAACAAAACACTGATATGATAATAAAAGAACTGAACGGAAAGGTCCCCTCCACAGGCGAAGGGACCTTTATCGCTGAAAATGCAGCCCTTATAGGAGATGTGAAGACGGGAAGGGACTGCAGCATCTGGTACGGTGCCGTCCTGCGCGGAGACGTAGGGCCTATACGGCTCGGAGACAATGTGAATATCCAGGACTGCGCCGTGCTTCACGCGACCACGGATGTCTCCGAAGTCATAATCGGCAACAACGTATCTGTCGGACATAACGCCATCGTGCACGGAGCAAGGATAGGCAATGATGTACTTATCGGAATGGGCGCGATCGTGATGGACAATGCAGTAATCCCTGACGGGACAGTCGTGGCAGCCGGAGCAGTCGTACTGGAGAACAAGGTGCTTGAACCAGGTATCTGGGCAGGGATACCGGCCAGGAAGGTAAAGGACACCTCCGACCGGATTACAGATATGGCGCATAGCAATGCAATGCATTATATTGAATATAAGGAATGGTATAAGTAGATGAGCGCCGAGCTGGATGAAAAATTTATGCGCGAGGCCCTGAGGGAGGCCGGCTACGCAGCCGATGAGGACGAAGTCCCTGTCGGAGCGGTCGTCGTCTGTCGGGGCAGGATCATCGGGCGCGGCCACAATATGACCGAAAGCCTGCACGATCCCACAGCACACGCGGAAATGATAGCCATAACTGCCGCCACCGAGGCTATGGGAGGGAAATACCTCAATGACTGCACTATCTACGTAACAGTAGAGCCCTGTCCTATGTGCGCGGGAGCCCTTGCCTGGTCCCAGATAGGACGCGTAGTGTACGGAGCAGCCGACCCGAAACGAGGATTCTCCCTGTACTCCCCTTCCCTGATGCATCCCAAGACGGAAATCACTGCCGGTATACTTGCCGGTGAATGCGGAGAGACAGTATCGGCATTCTTCAGGGAGAAACGCAAATGATACCTGCAAAAGGACTATGTTTGGACTTGAAAATCTCGGTCTTGTCGGACTGTTCATAGGGACATTTCTCGCTGCCACCATCCTGCCTTTCAGTTCGGATGTGCTGTATATGGCAATACTTGCCGCCACGAAAGATCCAGCCGGCTGTCTCATTGTCGGGACACTGGGCAACTGGCTCGGAAGCGTGCTTACATACTGGATCGGCTGGATAGGCAGATGGGAATGGATAGAGAAATGGTTCAAGGTAAAGCCAGAGACCCTGCAGAAGCAGAAATCCTATGTCGACAAATATGGAGTCTGGCTGGCTCTTGTATGCTGGGTCCCGTTTATCGGAGATGTCATAGCGATAGCCCTCGGTTTCTACAAGACCCGGCCGGTATGGACCATCATCCTGCTGCTTGCAGGCAAGTTCGCGAGATTTCTGGTATGGAATATGCTATACGGACTGCTCTGACGCAGGATGAAATGCCCGGTATCTTTGATTAATCACTTTAAACCATTAATTATCAAACGAATGAAAAATTTGTTCCTAATCGTATCTGCAGTATGCCTGAGCATTATGATATCCGGATGCGACAATGACGGCGGCTATGCTTCAATCTCCTGGGAAGAATGCTCCGTAACATACACCTTCCTCAATTACTTCCCGGAATATGATGGAGACATAGAGAATGCCTATTATGTCAATGACAATGAAGGAGAGTCCCTGATGTTCTGCGACTATGATGTCGACAGGGAAAATGTCAATACATTCAAGAACAGGCTTATATCCTCCGGCTTCATCGAAGAAAGCACTTCCGGCGGGACATTATACTACTACAACAATACGGGCACATACAACCTCAGGGTAGGACTGGATGATTTCGACACATACATCATAGTCGAGCTCACCGTACTGCCGTAACATATGTTTTTGCAAAGAAACAAAATAATCGTAACTTTGCACCGGAATTGAGATATGGTGTAATGGTAGCACTACAGATTTTGGTTCTGTCTGTCCAAGTTCGAATCTTGGTATCTCAACAAAAATCGCCTGATTCTGTGGAATCGCAGTTTCAGGCGTTTTTCATATAAAAACGATATTAAAACAGGAATAAATAAGAAATAAGCCATCGGATTATTTCAAGTCACTGCTGCGGAATGTCATTCACGCATATGTGGTAGTGTCCTTTCCTGTTTTTGTCCTCCTCAAATGAGAAAGCAGCACTCTCGTCACGGAACTTTCGGTTAAATTCGGGAGAATAGAAATTACCTTTCAGCCTAACTTTTTTCAACTTGCACAACTCTTGGACTACCCTTTCAGAGAACTTCAAGGTGTTCCGGCAGAAGTCAATCAACGGCAACAGCTTTTCCACATGAGGGAAGTAACACTGTATCTTGTCCATATATTCGTTGAACTTGGTGCGTTCTTCCCTACGTGTCCGTTCCATTGTTTCAATATGCCGTACCAATTCTTCATTCTGACTTTCAAGGGCGGATATGCGTTGCTGCAATTCTTCCCTTTCCGTTTTCAACTTACTGCTGCCCAAAAGAGAACCGACCTTTGCCACAAGTGCCGCTTTCGCCTCGGTCTTGGCAGCTTCCAACTTCTCCGACTTGATTTCCTTTCGCACTTCATCAAGTCGCTGTTCCGCCTGTTGCTGTTCGGTCTGTAACTGCCGCACGTTGGCTTCAAGCTCTCCCGTCTGCCGTTTCAGGTCACGGTAGTATTGGGCGGTAGTGGTGTGCCGTGCCTCCGAACCACGGGCACCACGCTGCAAGCCATATTTCGCCATTGCCTCTGCATAGCTGTCGTGGTAGGCAACCAGTTTCTCACGTGTCAGGAGGTCATCGGCGCATAGGCGCACGGCGTCGGCTTTCTTTCGGTAGGTGCGTTTGCCCTCCGTCTGCTTCCGCTTGGCTTTCCTGCGCTCGCCCGTCACTATCGGCACGACCGTGGCGTGGATGTGCGGCGTGTGTTCGCCCCTATGCAGCACTGCCGAAACGGTGTTCTCCCTGCCG
>JADIMI010000073.1 GCA_017694845.1 Candidatus Cryptobacteroides intestinavium | reverse complement strand
TCCTTCGGGAGCCGCTCACGAGGCCGCGGCCGGCCACGCTCTGTCAGAGCCCTTCCGGCAACTACACTGCGCTCTCCAATAATGGTTTTGGGATCATCGACTCCCCCTTGTGTCAGTTGCAGGAAAGAGTGGAGAACCTGTGAGGAAAGCCGGAGCAGAGAAGCGGTGCGGAGCTTCAGATCCTTCACTCCGCCTGCGGCTCAGTTCAGGATGACGGAGAACCGGCTCCGTCTATGGTGACAAGGAATGTCATTCTGAATACGGTACACTGTCGTTTAGCACCCTCTCGTTGTCCTTCTGATCGCCTCTCGTTGTCCTTCTGAGCGTCAGCGAAGAATCTGTTACACACAGATGTCCCTGTCATTCTGAGCGTCAGCGAAGAATCTGTACCGAAGGCAGTTAGAGCCTGTGCGCATAAAGCGACAATTCTCCCTGAGGATATCTGCTCCTCGACCTTTTCCATTTGCCAATGCAGGCGAGGAAAGCGTCCTCCCTGGCAGAGGCAGATGGAGGACGGGAGATATGCACCGGTAACCCTTAATATACGCTCCCAGTGGCATTATCGGGGAGCATATCTCCATAAAAATGTCGAGATATGCGCGGCCGACCATCGATATACGCTTTCTACGGCATCATCCCTGTGCATATCTCCAGGGATGTGTGCAGAGAAGAAGTTGGAGTCAGCCATCACCGTTGGCTGCCTGACGGACCGCGAACAAGCCCAATTTGTATCTTGTTGAAAGACAGATTGTTATAAAATGTTGTTGTTCGCGGTCCGTACTTTTTTGAGGGGACCGCGAACACGAGATTTTTGTATCTCTCTGAATACCAAGATATTATGAAAAGTTGTTGTTCGCGGTCCGTCGACCGTAGAGCGTCTCTGCGCACTGTTTCGGGCGTCATTGCCTTCGATGATGCGATGTCCATAGAGCTTGTACCGGCGGGAGATCAGATGTGCCGTCCGGAGGTCAGATGTACCGGCCGGTGATGCTGTAAGGACATGAACGGATCTGGGCCGGTGTTCCGGTGACAACAATCCGTCCTCCCTCTACTCCTCCTCCCGGTCCCATATCGACAATGTAGTCTGCATTTCTGATCACGTCCAGATCATGTTCGATGACGATGACGGTCGCTCCGTGGTCGACAAGGCTCTGGAATACCTGCAGCAATGTCTGTACATCCGACGGATGCAGGCCTATGGTAGGTTCATCGAACACGAATACCGAGTCTTTCTGCCCCCTTCCCATCTCGCTGGCAAGCTTCAGCCGCTGGGCCTCTCCTCCTGAAAGCCCCGGAGTCTGTTCCCCGAGGGTCAGATAGCCAAGTCCGAGTTCCTGAAGGACCTGCAGCCTCTGTCTTACGTTTTTCAGGTCGGCGCAGGCGGCAAGGGCATCACTGACGTCCATATCCATCAGTTCCGGCAGGGAGTAGAATTCTCCAGCAGCATTCTCCCGTCTTATGAGACTGGCGGCCTTGGAGTATCTGGACCCGCGACAGTCCGGACACGGGATCTCTACATCCGGAAGGAACTGTACATCAAGACTGATGACGCCAGTCCCATCGCAGGTAGGGCATCGCAGCCGTCCTGTGTTGTAGGAGAAGTCACCGTCCCTGTAGCCTCTTGCCCTGGCATCGGCTGTCTTTGCGAACACCTTGCGCAGTTCATCGTGCACATTTGCATAAGTGGCGACAGTCGAGCGTATGTTGATGCCTATAGGGGAGGCATCGATCAGCTTGACCTGTCGGATGCCGTCAGCCTCTATATTCTTGACGTGGTCTGGAAGTTTCGTCCCTGCAGTCAGAGCCTGAAGTCCCGGGATGAGACTCTCCAGGACAAGGGTTGTCTTCCCGGAGCCTGACACTCCTGTGACGACGGTCAGCCTGCCTTTGGGAATATCCACTTCCAGTGGCTTTACCGTATGGATGGTGTCAGTGGACAGATGTATCCTGCCGAGTCCGAAAATGCTGTCAGGGTCAGCCTGCGGCCGGGCAATGATATCGGCTTCTCCGCTCAGGTAGGGCCCTATTTTCGATGCCGGGTTCTTCCCTGTTTCGTATACTGTGCCTTCCGAGATCACACGTCCGCCTTTCGATCCTGCTCCAGGTCCCATTTCGATCAGCCAGTCCGACTCTTTCAGAATCTGGATGTCGTGGTCTACAAGCACGACGGAGTTGCCATCGGCTATCAGGTCTTTCATTACTCCTGCAAGTCCGGTGATATTTGCCGGATGAAGTCCGATGGATGGTTCATCAAGGACATAGAGTACACCGGTGGTGCGGTTCCTGACTGCCCGTGCCAGCTGCATCCTCTGCCTTTCTCCTGTCGACAGCGTGGAGGCGGCCCTGTCAAGGCTGAGATATCCGACACCGAGGTCCAGAAGCCGTCTTGATGCATCAAGAAAGGACTCGCAGATGCTTTCCGCCATAGGCCTCATCTCCTCCGGCAGCGAGCCGGGGATTCCCCTGACCCAGACGACGAGGTCCGACAGGGTCATTCTGCAGGCCTCCGCCAGGGATATTCCCCTGACGAGAGGTGCACGGGCGGCATCTGACAGCCGGGATCCTCCGCAGTCCGGGCAGAGCTCTGTCTTGAGGAATTTCTCGACCCTTTTCATTCCTTTTTCATCCTTGACTTTCGCAAGGGCGTTCTCTACAGTGTACACTGCATTGTAATATGTGAAGTCGAGCTCTCCGGCCTGGTTGGTGTTTTTTGATTTGTAGAAAATATGCTTTTTTACGGCCGGTCCGTGAAACACGATTTCCTTTTCCTTCTCGGTCAGCTGGTTGAACGGTATATCCGTCCTCACCCCCATTTCCCTGCACACATCTGTCATAAGCGACCACATCAATGTGTTCCACGGTGCGACCGCCCCATCATCGATACTTATGTTCCCGTCCGGTACAAGAGTCGATTCATCCACTGTCCTGACGGTCCCGGTGCCATCGCATTTCGGACAGGCGCCCTGGCTGTTGAATGACAGTTCTTCTGCAGAAGGAGCAAAGAAATGCGCCCCGCATTTGTGGCACACCAGCTCCTGGCCTGCCGCTACAAGCAGGGACGGTTCCAGGTAATGTCCGTTAGGACATCGGTGGCTTGCGAGTCTGGAATATATGAGCCTCAAGCTGTTGAGCAGCTCGGTGCCGGTTCCGAAAGTGCTCCTGATCCCCGGTATGCCAGGGCGCTGGTGCATAGCCAGTGATGCAGGTACATAGAGCACCTCATCCACATCCGCCCTCGCCGCCTGTGTCATTCTACGTCTCGTGTATGTGGAAAGTGATTCGAGGTAGCGCCTGGACCCTTCGGCATATAATACGCCCAGGGCAAGTGACGATTTCCCTGAACCGGACACACCTGCGATACCTGTGATCCTGTTGAGAGGGACTTCAACATCTATGTCCTTCAGATTGTGCACCCTTGCTCCGTGCACTATTATTTTTTCCGGACGTCCGCTGTCTTCTGCCATGATTTTTCTCTGTTTTATATTCCTGTCCGCAAGAAGCTGTCTTCTGATTTCAACGCCTTACAGGGATGATCTTTCCCGCAGTGTCTGCACGGAAAGAGATTATGCCATCCTTCTTTTCCATCGAGAGCGGAATTATGCGTGTTTTCCGCGGATGGACATTGGTGTCGGAGTTATGTACGTGATATACATACCAGTACCTCCCGTCCGGACCGCGGAATATGTCCCCGTGTCCGGAGCCGTTCTCTCCGACAATGCTGCGGTGGATGATGGGATTGCCATCGTTCTTGTGCCACGGGCCGTACGGTGTCCTTGCCCAGGCATATCCCACGGCGTAGTCAGGGCTCATATAATGGTTGGCGGAATAGAAGAGATAGTATATCCCATCTGCCTTGATGACTGAAGGACCTTCCATGATCGGATCGGACCTGTACGCGGGAGTGTTTTCCCAGTCTTCCGTACATTCGAGGCACTGTCTGAGCGTCCCTGGAACAAGATGTCCCGAACCGGGGTCGAGCTCTGCCACCCAGATGAAGTTCCCGTTGCGGAACCTCACGTGATAGAGATAGTATCTGCCATCGTCATCCTTGAAAATGAAGGGGTCTATGTTTTTGGCGGAGCCGTCGACCGGATGTACGGAGTCCTGGGTGTAAGGTCCGGTGAGCATTCCGGAGCAGGCAATGGCGGTCTGCTCATCGGCAGTGTATGCCAGAATGTATCTGTCTTCATCCTTGAAAAACTGTGGCGCCCAGAACCATCTGCTCCCGAAGACGTCAGCACCTTTTCTCAGCGCCATAGAGTCAGGCTCGTGGTATTTCCAGTGGCGGAGGTCGGCAGACTCCAGCATTGTGAAGCCTTCCGGCTGCCCTGGCCGTGTCCCGGACAGGTAATATGCCCCGTCTTCTGTAAAGACAGTCGGGTCGGCGAGATAGATCTCCCTGTCTGCCTGTGCCTGGGCACGGCAAGTGAGGACAGAGCATAGTGCCATTGCGGCTGAAATCAGATGTCTCATTGCGGAATTCTGTAAAAACAGCTGACAAAGATAATAATGTTTAAATCTTTTTCAGGAATTTATCGTCTATATTTACAGAGTGCGGTCAAAGTGTATATATAATATATAATGGAAAAGGAGCGGACAAGACTGGAACAGCTTGAGCGGATAGTCAGTGTGTGGCAGGACTATCTGTTCCGTTTTGCATATATGCGTACTGGGCTGAGGGAGGAGGCGGAGGATATCGTCCAGGACGTGATGCTGAGGCTTTTCCGATCGGAGGAGGACCTCTCTCACATATCCGACCTTAAATTCTATCTGCTGCGTTCCGTATCCAACAGATGCAGCGACTGGCGAAGACGGCGGAAGCCGGTGACGGTCCCGCTTGATGAAGCGGCGGCGGTGGAATGCAGCGAAGAGGACCGGAATATAAGGGCGGAGTACATAAGGGTGAGAAGACTGCTTGACAGCCTTCCCGAAAGACAGGCGGAAGTGATACGGCTCAAGTGCAATGATGAGCTTACATTCGCTGAAATCGCGGAGCTTACCGGTACTTCCGAGGCGACGGTGAAATCGAGGTACCGGTACGGGATACGGCATATCAATGAACTGCTTAAACGGAAAGGCAATGGGAGACAGTAAGAAAAATGCCGGAGGTAAGTTCCGGACTGCATTGCCTGAAGGTCTCAGGCTGAAAGAGACATATAAGGCATCGGAATCATTGAAGTCCAGGATTATGTCAGCGGCTTGCGGAGAAGACGGTGTCTGCGGGGGAAGGCTTGCGGACGGCGTCCCAGGGGGGGCATCTGCCGGACGGGACAGTATGTCTGGCCGGAGATGGCCGCGCATTCTGGTACGGATCTTCGGACCGGTCGCGGCGGTGCTCGCTCTGGCCGGTGTCTTCCTTTTCGTGCCGATGTCCTCCCTGAAAGCCACCGATACAGTGTTCGATATGGCTGCCGGGATATTCAGCCGCTCGAAATCGTTTGTCATGGAAGTGAAAGTCAGGACTGACCCCGCGGAGAATTTCTCATATGTGGATCCGCGTCTTGGATTTGTCCGGCACAGACTGACTGTCGAGCCTTCTACGGGCAGGTGGCGTCTCGAGAAGCATCGCAAGGTGGCGGTCAATGACGGGGAGAATATATGGAGCTGGAACAGGCCTTCGATGCTCGGGACGAAGATGGCTCTGTCAGAGACCGGAGCGATCGGGGATTTCGCGCTTCTGGCAGACCCTTCAATGATCCTTATAAAGGAGAAGGAGAGGGCGGAGGCGATCAGCTGGTCGTCATACAGGAAGAAGATCAGAGGAAATATGATTACAGTAACGGTCTTTACCAGAAAACAGGGCAGTTTTGCCAATGACTATATGCTGTATATGTCGACGGAGGAGGCGGATACAAGGAGGGTGTACGAGTTCGACCGCAGGACGGGTGAGCTTACAGGGCTCAGGATCGATATGGTGAAAGGGAGGAAGTCGGTGACTGTTATGGAACTTGTGAGGATAGAATATGATGCGGAAATACCGGATGATGCATTCATCCCTTGTGATGGGGTTGAATGGCTTGATATTACGAGTGAGCCGGAAGGGAATCTGTTCTCCGGGATCACCCCGGTACAGGCCGTGTCGAGAATGTTCACATATATGGATCCGTGGCGTCCGGATGTCCTGAAGGAGATACTGTGGAACTATCATCTTGACAGGCTGAAGGATACGTATGAAGGCTCCAGGATATTGAAGATCAGGAGACCGTTCAGGTCGGGGACCTATTGCGGAGTGTATGTGCCTGTGACTATAGAGAAAAGGGATGGCAGCCGTGACAGGCTGACGGTTGCGCTGCGTAATGACAATCAGGATGGAGTATGGGTAGTGGATGGGGGAATATAACGGGGCAGGATCCCCGTATTACCGGTTATGCTGTGGTGACAGGGGCCGGTGCAGGACTGGGAAGATGTTTTGCGCTTGAACTGGCCGGAAGGGGAGTGGACACTATTCTCATTTCCCTGCCGGGATCCGGTGTGGAGGATGTCGCCCGCGCCGCTTCCTCTATGGGGACCAGAAGTGTCGCTGTCACCGCCGACCTGAGGGACAGGGACAATCTGATCTCCCTGTGCAGGAGGATAAGCAGCCGATACAGTGTGAGTATGCTTGTGAACAATGCCGGAGCCGGAGGGACGGCCAGGATCGGAGAATGCAGCTATGCATATCTGGAGAATATCATAGACCTCAATGTCACGGCTGTAGCCATAATGACAAGGGCCCTGCTCCCCGGTCTGGTGAAGGGAAAGAAGTCCTATATACTCAATGTCTCGAGTATGGCGGCCTTGTCTCCGATCGGGTTCAAGACCGTATATCCGGCATCCAAGCGCTTTGTCTATGACTTCACAAGGGGCCTGAGGGAGGAACTGAAAGGGACTTCGGTGAGTGTAAGCGCGATCCTTCCCGGTCCGATGAAGACCAACAGTGATGTGACCGGCAGGATAGAGAGGCAGGGGGTGTTCGGAAGGATAGGCCTGCTTTCTCCCGAACAGGTGGCGAGGGCCGGTATAGATGGTGTGCTTTCCGGCAAGGATGTGATCATACCGGGCTGGATGAACAGGATGTATAAAGTCCTGGCGGATATTGTCCCCGCCGGGATCAGGCTTCCGCTTGTCTCCGGCATCGTCTCACGGGAGCTCGGACCGGACCGTAACGCATTCAGAGTGTGAATGACAGCAGATATGTCCGAAAGAAAAGGAAGGAAAGATGGAAATGTCAGGAAAGATATTGGTTACAGGGGCGAACGGCTTTCTTGCCGTCAATGTAATAAACGCCCTTCTGGCGGCATGTTGTCAGGTGAGGGGAATTCTCCGCAGGAAGGGATCTTATCAAGGGGCGGTGTCTGAAAGTCTGGAACTGTATGAGGGAGACTTCACCGATGAGACCGTACTGCCGGATGCAATGTCGGGCTGCAGCGCGGTTGTCCACTGTGCAGCCTGCACGGACCAGTCCGCTTCGGAAGAAGAATACCGGAGAGTGAACGTAGACGCAGTGAAGAATCTGCTTGAGGCTGCAGCCGTGGCCGGTATCGGAAGGGTGGTCAATATATCCAGTGCAAATATCTTCGGATACGGAACGAAAGAATCTCCTGGAGATGAGTCCTCTCCTGTCCGGTTCCCGTTCACCGAATCGGGATATGCGATGAGTAAAGCCGGGGCGCAGAAAGTCGTCGACAGTTTCAGGGACAGACTGGAAGTCATAACATTGTGCCCGACATTTATGCTCGGCCCTTATGGCTCGCCTGCGGGATCGTGCAGGATTGTATCGATGGGATACCGCAGAAGACTCGTCTTCTGTCCTCCGGGAGGCAAGAATTTCGTCGCTGTCCAGGATGTGGCGGCAGCTGCGGTCGCTGCGCTGACCGAAGGGATCCCCGGAGAAGCGTATCTGCTTACGGGAGAGAACCTTTCATATAGGGAATTCTACCGGCTGCTGTCAGAGAGGACAGGGTGCCGGTCTGTACGTATCAGCCTTCCTGCTGCATTGCTGCTGTCGCTGGGCCGGGCTGGAGATCTGCTCGCCGCATTAGGGATGAAGACGGAGCTGTCCACTGTCAATATGAGACTGCTTTGCACCGGGAATTATTATTCCTCTTCAAAAGCGGCTGAGGACCTCGGCTTCCGGTGCCGTCGTATATCCGATGCCGTGGATGAGACGGTCGCGTGGCTCCTTCATACCGGAAAGCTTAAATGATACTTTATATTATCCGTGAAATCTGTTACTTTTGTATTGTATATCCTTTTTGAAGATGTTTTACAGAGACGTCCTCAGGCCGGCTGTTCAGGACAGTGTATTCAGCAGCATAGTGAACCGATATCCGGAGAGCAATGCCAGTTCCTCCATATCCTTATGTCTGGGAGGGAAACGGGTGGACGTGATGATAATCCAGGCATACAGCTGTCCGAAAGATGGCTCCGGCAGATGGTATACCGAAAGTGTCTGCATCCCGTTCACTGTGCTGGAAGGGTATGGTGTCCCGGTGCGTAAGTTCGTCTATGGTAAAAATGAAGATGGGTATGGATATAGAATGGACAGAGATAAATGAAGATGTCATCCGGGGAATCCGTCTTGGCAGGGATGAATCCTCCGACAAGAGGGCGTTCGGCCATGCATTGCTCATTGTCGGTTCAAAGGGGATGATGGGAGCGGCGGTATTGTCGGCCGGGGCGGCCTTGAGATCCGGCTGCGGCCTCGTGACTGTACATATTCCGGTCGGGGAGAGGCAGATTGTCCAGATTGCGAATCCGGCCGCCATAGTCGATCCTGATTCAGGAGAGTCTTTTTCGGAAGTGCCGGCCAGCCTGCATCATTACACTTCTGTAGGGGCCGGATGCGGAATGGGGCAGTCGGATGCCGCTGCAGAGGCTCTTTCCGACCTCTTTTCCAGACTTTCCGGCCGTAAGGCAGATCCGGATATCCAGGCCCATACCCGGGACAGTGCCCGGAATATGCCCGGCCTTGTACTGGATGCGGATGCCCTCAATATGATAGCCGCCCATCCCGGACTCGCGGCGGCGATTCCTCCTGGGTCCATACTTACCCCGCACACAAGAGAGCTGTCAAGGCTGATGTTATGTCTGTATCCGGAATTGGATCTGGATTTTGCCGGATGGAAATATCCGTGGACCGGGCCTCGGCTGGACTGCGTGATGGCTCTTGCGGACAGGCTTTCCTCTGTCATAGTTGTCAAGGGGCGCAGGACGCTCATCTGTCCGCCGGACATGTCTGCATATGGTGCGGGGAGCGGTCGTCCTGTCCCCGGAGTCTCTGCCGAACTGTCCGATGCCGGCCTTCCCCGCGTCAGGAGGCTGTATGTCAATACCACCGGGAATGCCGGTATGGCCAAAGGCGGCAGCGGGGATGTGCTGACAGGTCTTGTCACCGGACTGAGGGCCAGGGGATACTCTCCTCTGAATGCGGCAGTGCTTGGTGTCTGGAGTCACGGCAGGGCGGGAGATGAGGCGGCCCGTCTCAGAGGAGAAGAATCGATGTGCGCTTCTGATATCATAGACAATATCAGGCTGTAGCCGTCTGTTACCGGCCGCTATTCTTCGATCAGCCTCGGGCTGCCGCCTTCCGGAATTCCTGGATTCTTTTCAAGGTATCTGCAGAATCTCTCCTTTATGATACTGCAGTACCTGTCCTCCATCTCGAACCCGATGAACCGTCTTCCGAGCATCATTGAGGCAATGGCGGTAGTGCCTGAGCCCATAAACGGATCCAGGACAATGTCGCCCGGGTCGGAACTGATCTCGATATAAGGCGTGCATACCCTGAGCGGTTTCTGGGTCTCGTGCTTCATTCTTTCCGCCCCCATACATACAGGAGACTCGATGAAGTTGTGCATTTCGTTGACTGTCTTGAAATTCCATGCTTTAGGGCTCCCTTTTGAGAAGTGTATGCACATTTCCATACTGTTGGCGAACATCTTTCTGGTGCTGATAGCGGGGAACGGGTTTGTCTTGTGCCAGTGGATGACCTTGCGGAACTGGAACCCGGCTCTCTCCACGATCCTGTTGAGGAAGGACACATAGTCATCTCCGCACCACATATAGCCGCTTGCCCCGTCCTTGCACACCCTGTACATTTCCCTGATCACCTTTTCCATGAAGCCGAGATATTCCTCTTCGGATGCAAAGCCGTCAAACTTGAACTCAGTGATCACATCCTTGTGGTTCTTCAGTCCGGTGAGATTTCCCGCCCTGTTCTGATAGTACGGAGGGTCGGTGAACACAAGATCCACAATACCGTCCGGTATCCTTCCGAGTCCCGTAAGGCAGTCTTCCTTATATATGACATTGATATCCATCGTAATATATCCATACAGTCGTCCGGCTTCCGAGCGTTGCGGATGCATATCGGCAGACATCCGTTACACAAAATTAGTAAATCCGGGATGAAAAACAATATCGTCTTTTTGTAGAATCGACTGACATTTCTCTGCCGGAATGGTCGGCTTCTTCATAAAAATTGATATCTTTACAGATTGTTATCGAGTTAATGGTATGGATACGCAAGTGGTGATTATGGCAGGAGGGATAGGCAGCAGGCTGTGGCCTGTGAGCACCCCGGAAATGCCGAAGCAGTTTATCGATGTACTTGGAACAGGCAGGACGCTGATCCAGCTTACTGTGGACCGGTTCAAGGGGGTATGCCCGATGGAGAACTTCTGGGTGGTGACTTCCGGACGGTATGTGGATATTGTCAGGGCCCAGCTGCCAGGTATACCGGAAGACAATATACTCGCCGAGCCTGAACCTCGCAATACGGCTCCGTGTATCGCCTATGCCTGCTGGAAAATATCGCAGAGGCATCCGGATGCCAATATCGTGGTGACACCATCTGATGCCATTGTCATAGACAGGGAGAAGTTCGTCGCGGATATCCGCAAGGCTCTCACTTTCACCGAAGACAGCGGGAACATTGTCACTGTGGGGATAACGCCCGTAAGGCCGGAGACCGGATACGGGTATATACATTCACCCGGAGCCGGGGAGGGGAGGATATGCAAGGTGTCAGGCTTCAGGGAGAAACCGGATCTGGAGACAGCCGGAAGATATCTTGCGGAAGGAGGCTTTTTCTGGAACGCCGGGATATTCATATGGAATGTCCGTACGATAGAGACCCAGATGCGCAGGTTCGCTCCGCAGATAGCGTCTGTGATGGATGAACTTGCCCCGTCTTTCTATACCGTGGATGAAGGTGCCGAGCTTGCAAGACTTTTCGGCCGCTGCGAGAAGATTTCCATTGACTATGCCGTAATGGAGAAGTCTGATGACATATATGTAATAGCGGACAATCCGGGCTGGAGCGATCTTGGAAGCTGGGGGGCTGTCCGGGAGCATATCGGTATGGATGCTGCAGGAAACGCCGTAGTGGGGGATGATGTAAGGCTTTTCGGGTGTTCGGGCTGTGTCGTCCAGGCGGAAGGATGCGGCACCGTAGTCCTCGAGGGACTTGATGGGTATGTCGTCGCAAGGAGAGGGGATGACCTGCTTGTGTGCAGGCTTTCGGAGGAACAGCATATAAAGGAATTTTCAGCGCAGAAGAAATGACAGCGGAAAGGAAACATTACAGGACGGTCGTGGTGTCGGATGTCCACCTGGGATATAAACAGTCCAAGGCTGCGCAGGTGAGCGCCTTTCTCAGCTCGGTCAACTGCGACAGACTTATCCTGAACGGAGACATAATCGATGGATGGCAGTTCAGAAAGTCGAGTGACAGCAGATGGAAGCCGGAGTATACAAAGCTGCTGAAGATAATAATGAAGATGATGGAGAACGGCGGGACCCAGGTCATATATATCGTCGGCAACCACGATGCTTTCTTCGACAATGTGGTTCCGATCTCGTTCTCGAATATAACCATTGTAAGGGACTATATCCTGCAGAGCGGGAGTCACAGGTTCTTCGTCACCCACGGGGACATTTTCGACAATATCTCCTCCAATATGAAATGGCTTGCGAAACTCGGGGATCTCGGATACAGGATACTTCTGAGGCTGAACCAGCTGTATAACCGTTACAGGTCCTGGAGGGGGAAGCCCTACTATTCCTTCTCTGCAGCGATAAAGAGAAAGGTGAAGAGGGCGGTGTCATCAATGTCCGATTTCGAGGATATGGTGACGGATGTGGCGAGGGCGCAGAAGTGCGATGGTGTAATATGCGGGCATACGCACTGTCCTGAAGACAGGATGATAGGCGGGATAAGGTATCTCAATTCCGGTGACTGGGTGGAGACAATGTCCGCCCTTGTCGAGGATGAGGAAGGGAACTGGACAATAATGAGATTCTGATATGAAATATCTTTTTGTCGTGCAGGGAGAGGGCAGGGGACATATGACCCAGGCCATAACCCTTGAGAAGATGCTCCGGAAAAACGGCCACGAGGTCGTAGGTATAATGGTAGGCACCAGTGCGACACGCAAGATCCCGGAGTTCTTCCTCAGGGCGGTGTCCGCTCCCGTGTCGGAATATACCAGTATGAATTTCCGGCCATCCCACAAGAACCGCAAGCCAAATATGGTCGGCACCGTGCTCTATAATATCTTCGCCTTTGTGAAATATTTCCCGAGCATAAGACAGATACGCAGGACCGCTATGGCATCGAAGGCGGATGTCGTGGTCAATTTCTATGAACTTCTTGTCGGACTTGCCTATATGGGGCGCAGGCTGAAGGTGCCTTGCGTAAGCATTGGCCACCAGTATCTGTTCCTGCATAAGGATTTCGGACTCCCGCTGGTGAAGTATCCGGGACACGAAGGCCTCAATATGCTGTCCAGGGTCAATTCGTACGGTTCCTGCAAGCTTCTCGCCCTTTCTTTCAACAGCCTTCCGGATGATCCGTACAGGAAGATAAGGGTGGTGCCTCCTCTTCTCAGACCTGATGTGCTCGGTCTCAGGAACAGCGATGGAAGCGATGGTCCCGGGCTGTCCAGAGGGGACTACATACTCGGCTATATGCTGAATACCGGATTTGCGGAGGAGGTCGAGGAGTGGCATCGCCATCATCCGGAAGTATGCCTGAAATTCTTCTGGGACAAGTGGTCGGAAGGCCCGGTGAAGAAAGTGGATGACACTCTGAGTTTCTATCTGATAGATGACAGGGAGTTTCTCCGGCAGATGGCCGGTTGCGGGGCGTATGCCAGCACGGCCGGTTTCGAGTCTGTCTGCGAGGCGATGTATCTCGGGAAGCCGATACTGATGGTCCCATCCCATATAGAACAGGAGATAAACGCCTTTGATGCCACAAGGAACGGAGCCGGCATATCTGCGAAGAAGTTTGACCTCTCGGCCTTGTTGGAATTCTCGAAAACCTATCAGCCGAATGAAAAGTTTGTGGAATGGGTCAATTCCGCTGAAAAGATTATATTAAAGGAACTTACGGAAAATATCCGCTGATTCCGTCCAGTTTTCGGATGCGTGAGAAATAAAAATTATGAAAAAATATTTGGTTTTTTGATCGGAAAGGCATACCTTTGCAATCCGTTTTAGGAAAAGGGGCTGTAACAAGCCGTTCCGGTTCGGACTTTTGGATTGATCCGTTAGCTCAGCAGGTAGAGCACAACACTTTTAATGTTGGGGTCTTGGGTTCGAGCCCCAAACGGATCACAGGATTGACTGAAAGACATATACGCTTCCTTAGCTCAGTTGGTAGAGCACGACACTCTTAATGTTGGGGTCCAGGGTTCGAGCCCCTGAGGGAGCACAAAGGCGGTTCAATACCGCCTTTTTTTATTATCGACTGGCTCTGCCGCTACAGGACGCGACCACAGATTGTTATATATGTCGGTCGCGTCTGTCGTGTCAGATGAATGAATGTTCCTATGCGAAACAGATGGGCACGATATTTGTTTGGAGCGTGACGGTTTTGACCAAATGTAATTGTCCGGTCGAGGAAGTCCGGAATATGGCTTCAGACAGTTTTGCAAATAAACAAACAATATAATTATAGGTAAAAGTATGAGACTATTTGGAAAAGAATTTCCGGTATTGCTCGCGTGCGCCCTGGCTGTGACTGCCTGCGGCGGAGGAGCCAGGCAGCAGGAGGCTGTGGAGTATCCGGTGATTACCGTGGCAAAATCCGACAGGACATTGCAGACTACTTATCCTGCAACAATCGAAGGCAGACAGAGTATTGCGATCTATCCGCAGGTGTCAGGAAGAATCACTGCAGTGAAAGTGTCCGAAGGACAGAATGTGAAGAAGGGACAGTCGCTGTTTATCATCGATCAGGTGCCGTACAAGGCAGCATACGAAGTGGCGAAGGCAAATCTACAGTCTGCGAAGGTGGCGGTGGAGACGGCCCAGCTCAATTATGAGAGCGACAAGAAACTTTATGATAACAAGGTAGTGTCTGCTTTCCAGCTCCAGACTACGCTCAATTCCCTCCATTCAGCCCAGGCAGCTCTTGCACAGGCAGAGGCGAATATGACTAACGCCGCCAACAATCTTTCATATACTGAAGTGACAAGCCCGGCCAACGGTGTCGTAGGCAAGATCCCGTTCAGGGAGGGAGCCCTTGTAAGCTCTGCGATATCACAGCCGTTGACTACAGTGGCTGACAATTCGCTTATGTACGTCTATTTCTCTTTCCCGGAGAATTCCGCCCTTGATCTCGTGGAGAAATACGGTTCGCTGGACAAGGCCATAGAGCAGATGCCGGATATCGACCTGGTGCTCAACAACGGTTCCAGATATGTTCATAAAGGCAATGTGGCAAGTATAAGCGCCATTATCAGCGAGACGACGGGATCGGTCCAGGCCAGGGCTGAATTCCCTAATCCGGACAGGCTGCTCTTCAGCGGTTCCAACGGAAATGTAGTCTTCCCGGATGAATACAAGGATGTGATCGTGATCCCTCAGGAGGCGACTTTCCAGCTTCAGGATCAGATCTTTGTCTACAAGGTCGTGGATGGCAAGACCCAGTCTGCCAGGATTACAGTCGTCCCTAAGAACAACGGTACCGAATACATCGTGCTTACCGGCCTTGAAGTAGGGGACAAGATCGTGGCTTCCGGAGCAGGTCTGCTCAGGGAGGGTATGCCTATCATAGAGAAATCCGCATCAGATGACGCAGAGGTAACAGAATAAGGAAAGAATTATGGCAAGAAACAGATTTATCGAGCGGCCGGTCCTTTCTATCTGTATTTCGATAGTCATTGTATTTATCGGACTGCTCGCTCTCAATGGCCTTTCTGTCGAAAAGTTCCCGAACATCGCGCCTCCGACCGTCCGTGTGTCGGCCACTTATATGGGTGCGAGTGCGGAGACTGTACAGAAGGCCGTGATCATTCCGCTGGAAGAATCCATCAACGGAGTGGAGAATATGACCTATATGGAGTCTACTGCCACTGCAGGTCAGGCATACGTCAGCATATATTTCAAACAGGGCATTGATGCCGATATGGCGGCGGTGAATGTGCAGAACAAGGTGTCCGAGGCTACCGGACTGCTGCCGAGCGAGGTCACCCAGGTGGGTGTGACTGTCCGCAAGAGACAGACGAGCCAGCTGGCTATTATCGGTGTGTACAGCCCGGATGACAGGTTTGATGAGAAATTCATAGCCAACTATCTGAACATCAATGTAGTCCCTCAGATTCAGCGTGTGAACGGTGTGGGTGATGTGAATGTGATGGGTGCGAACTACAGTATGCGTATATGGCTCAATCCGGAGAAGATGGCCAACTACGGTCTCGTTCCGTCAGATATTACCGCAGTGCTCGGAGAACAGAACATAGAGGCATCCACCGGTTCCTTCGGAGAGAATTCAGATAACGTATTCACCTATACAATGAAGTACAGGGGACGTTATGAGACACCTGAAGAATTCGGCGAGTTCGTGATACGTTCGACGGCTGACGGTGAGGTCCTCAAACTCAAGGATGTCGCTGAAATAGAACTCGGCAAGATGTCCTACAGCTATGTCGGCGGACTCAGCGGCCACAACGGTGTGACCATGATGATCAACCAGATGGCCGGAACCAACGCTACGCAGATCAACCTCGAGATAGAGGAACTGATGAAGGAACTCTCCAAGGATTTCCCGGAAGGTCTGGATTATATGTATCTGCAGAATACCAACGATTTCCTGTTCGCCTCCATCAAGGAGGTGATCAAGACCCTCTTCGAGGCTATCCTTCTGGTTGTCCTCGTCGTGTTCTTCTTTCTGCAGGACTACAAGCTGACCCTCATCCCGACCATATCGCTGCTTGTCTCCCTTGTCGGAGCCTTTGCGGTGATCTATCTGCTCGGGTTCAGCCTCAACCTCCTTACTCTCTTCGCTCTGGTCCTGGTGATCGGTACGGTGGTCGATGATGCCATAGTCGTCGTCGAGGCTGTCCAGGCGAAGCTGGATGAAGGGGAGACGGACATATTGAAGGCGACGGATGATGCTATGCACGATATCACTGCGGCCATCGTCACTTCAACCATTGTCTTCATGGCGGTCTTCATCCCTATCTCGTTCATGAGCGGTACCAGCGGAGTGTTCTACCGTCAGTTCGGTCTCACGATGGCGGTCGCCGTAGGTATCTCGCTGCTCAACGCTATGACACTCAGTCCTGCGCTCTGTGCGGTGATGCTCAAGAAGAAGCACAAGGACAGCAAGTTCACCGCCCTGGTGAAGAAAGCATATCAGGTGTCATATTCGGCACTTGAAAACAAATACAGGGGAGGGCTTAAATTCATTATCAGGCGCAGATGGGTGGCTCCGATACTTATAGTAGCAGCCTGCGGTCTTGCAGCCTGGCTGATGTCCAGCACAAAGACAGGACTTGTGCCGGCGGAGGATACCGGAACCCTGTTCGTATCCGTCAATACCGCTCCGGGAAGCAACACGTACTTTACCAATGATATCGTGGGCAAGGTGGCTGACATCGTTGAGACCTATCCTGAAATCAAGGCTTATTCAAGGGTCGTCGGTTTCAGTATGACCGGAGGTTCCGGTGCGTCCAGCGGTATGCTTATCCTCCAGCTGAAGGACTGGGAGGAACGTAAAGGCAAGGCCCATTCATCCTCTGCCATTGTGGCAAGGCTCAACAATGATGTCCGGCATATCACGGATGCACAGGTGTTCGTCTTCGCCCCTAGTATGATTGATGGTTATGGTACAGGTAATGCAGTCGAACTCAATCTTCAGGACCGTACCGGAGGTGATATAAAGGATTTCTTCAAGATATCCCAGAATTACCTTGCGGAACTGAACAAGCGTCCGGAGGTGATGTCTGCATTCACGTCATTCCAGGTGGACTATGTGCAGTATGTAGTGGATGTCGATGCAGCGAAATGCAAGAGGGCTGGGGTTTCTCCTACTGATGTCCTCAGTACCATTTCGGGATATTACGGCGGTATCTATGCTTCGAATATCATCCGATTCTCAAAGGTGTACAGGGTGATTATCCAGGCAGATCCTCAGTACAGGCTCGATCCTGAATCCCTCAACAACATTTATTTCAGGAACGGTTCGGAAATGGCGCCGGTGAGCCAGTATGCTACCCTTACCAAGACCACAGGACCGGAGAGTATGAGCCGTTTCAATATGTTCAACAGTATCGGAGCCAATGTGACCATAGCTGATGGATACAGTTCCGGAGATGTGATCAGGGCTATCGGTGAAGTCGCGGACCAGGTCCTTCCTGAAGGATACGGGTATGAGTTCGGCGGTGCGTCGCGTGAGGAGAGTGAATCCAACAATACGGTATGGATCCTTGCGATCAGTGTCATCTTCATCTATCTGCTTCTCTGCTCTCTCTATGAAAGTTTCTACATCCCGCTTGCGGTCATGCTTTCAGTGCCGTTCGGTGTCCTCGGATGTTTTGTGGCAGCCAAGGTGTTCGGAGTGGAGAACAATATCTATCTGCAGACAGGTATGATTATGGTGGTCGGTCTGCTTTCCAAGACGGCCATCCTCATCACCGAGTATGCGGTTCAGAGACGTGAGCACGGTCTCACTATCCAGGAGGCTGCTTTCGATGCGGCGAGAGTCCGTCTGCGTCCTATCCTTATGACTGTCCTCACGATGATTTTCGGTATGCTTCCTCTGTTGTATTCTACAGGTGCGGGAGCCAACGGAAACCGTACCCTCGGAGCCGGAGTAGTCGGAGGTATGCTCATCGGTACAGTGGCCCTGCTCTTTGTCGTGCCGGCACTGTATGTGGTAATGCAGAAGATGGAGGAAAGATTCGGATTTAAAATTAAAAAGTCGAAAGAGTAATGATGAACAGAACACTAAATATTTTCTGCCGTCTTGCTGTCGTGGCTGCCTTGGCGTCTATGATGAGCGGGTGCGGGATATACGGAAAATTCAAGGCTCCTGAATATGAGGAGACCGCTGATGCATACGGAGATATCGCTGCAGGGGATTCAACCTCTATGGGAGACATCCTCTGGAGGGACTTCTTCGATGATAAGAACCTGCAGGCTCTGATCGATACCGCTCTTGCCAACAACTCCGATATGGTGACGGCAAAACTGAGGATCGATGAGGCCAATGCTTCCCTCAAGGCGGCAAGACTGGCGTATGTGCCGGGTCTCGATGTCTCCCCGAATGCAGCGTACGGCTATGATATAGATGCAAAAGGAGGTTCCTGGAGTTTCCAGCTTCCGGTCAACGCCAGCTGGCAGGTGGATATTTTCGGCAAGCTGACAAATGCCAAGAGGAGACAGCTTGCGGCATATATGCAGTCCAATGAATATGCAAGGGCTGTACAGGCCCAGCTTGTAGCTACGGTGGCTATACAGTACTATTCTCTGCTGGCCCTTGATGCACAGTATGAGATATACAAGGAGACGGAAAAGAACTGGAGGGAGAATGTCAGGGTCACCGAACAGCTCCTTGAAGCAGGCCGTTATACAGCCGATGCAGTATATCAGGCCCAGTCCAATTACTACAGCGTATGCAACAACCTTCTTGATATCAGGCAGCAGCTGCATCAGACAGAGAACCAGATGTGCTCTCTGCTCGGCAAGGTGTCGGGTACTCCGATAGAGAGGGGGAGCATAGAGGACTGGACTTCACCGGAGATGATCGATGTGGGGATACCTGTGGAGGTCCTGTCCAACAGACCGGATGTAAAGCAGGCTGAATACCAGTTCGCGCAGGCTTTCTATACCACGAACGGCGCCCGTTCTGCAATGTATCCATCCATTACGATCACCGGAAGCCTTGATTTCTATTCAATGATTGTCAATGCGGTCGGATCGCTTGTAGAGCCGATTTTCCAGCAGGGGCAGCTCAGGGCTAATCTCAAGATTGCCAAGGCACAGCAGGCCGAGGCCGAGGTGGCATTCAGACAGTCTATCATCGACGCCGGTATAGAGGTCAACAATACAATGATAGCCCTCAGGACGGCGCAGGACAAGACTGCAAATTATGCCGCTCAGGTAAGCAGTCTGGAAAAGGCTGTCAAGGCTGCCCAGAGCAAGATGCAGGACAAGAATTCAACTTATCTGGAAGTCCTGACGGCCCAGCAGTCTCTCCTGACGGCGCAGGTGGCACAGATTTCCAACAGACTTTCCGAGATATCTGAAGTGATCACTCTCTATCAGGCTCTCGGCGGCGGATGTGAATAATGTCTGATTTTGAAATACTGGCAGGCCTTGTAAAGGCAAAGACAGTTGATTGCGGGGTGCTTGTCGCGGATTTGCACCCCGCTGATTTTTGTGTGCCCGCCCGCACTGCATTCCCTGTCCTTACTGATCTGGTCTTTCATATAGCTGTAAGGTCCGGGATAATGGAGATCGAAGTCGATGGCGTAAAATACAGATGTACTCCCGAGGAGAACAATCTTGTCGATGTAAAGCCGATGAATACAGTGTCATTTATCCGGCTGAGCACTGATTTCAGCGGGAGTATGCTTGCATTGTCCAGAATGTTTATCGAAAGTTCCCTCAGGGGGAGGAAGCAGATAAAGCCGGGCGAGATACTTGCCCTTAAAATTAACACTGCAGTGACCTTGTCGGAAGAAGATATGCAGTCTGTATTGAAATATTTCCAGATCACCAGGGAGAACAGCGGCTATGATGGGAACGGCAAGCTGGATATGGCTATATTCTGCTATGCCGCCCTGCTGCTGCACCTGAATATCATAAGAATAGTCTACGGCAAGATAAAAGAGAGCGGGGTGGATACTTCCGGAGGGAATGCCGCCAGGCTTATGGAACGTTTTCTGCAGCTTCTTGAAGAGAATGCAGCCAGGGAGCACGCGGTCCATTTCTATGCAGAAAGACTATGTATTACGCCCCACTATCTGTCGATAATATCCAACAGATTCACCGGACGCTCTGCAGGCAAGCTCATTACAGAGGAACTTATGTCCAAGGCGTACACCTATCTGCGCAGTCCCGACTATACTATCCAGGAGATAGCGGACAGACTCAATTTCAGTGACCAGTCCTCGTTCGGCAAGTTTTTCAGGAAACATTCAGGCACGTCCCCGGCAGCTTACCGGAGGGCGGCGATTGTCTGACCTGTAATATATCCGGCATATCTGGTCAGGACATTTTCCTGTATTCCAGAGGGGTGCATCCGACATTCTTCTTGAATATCCTGCTGAAATGCTGTGAATACTGGAACCCGAGTTCGTATGCGATCTCACTGACAGTCTTGTCTGTCCCTATTATCATCTCTTTTGCAAGGTCGATTATCTTGTTCTGGATATATTCCTGCGGTGTCTTCCCTGTCTCTTTCTTGACAAGGTCCCCGAAATAGTTGGGGGAGAGGCATACCTTGTCCGCAAAATACCTGACTGTCGGCAGTCCTTCTGTCTGTGCGGATGAATTCTCGAAATACTCATCGAGGAGATTCTCGAATCTGGACAGCACTGTCCCGTTGGCTTCAGCCCTGGTGATGAACTGCCGTTCGTAGAATCTGAGGCAATAGTCGAGCAGAAGCTGGATGTTCCTTGATATAAGTCTTTTGCTGAGCCTGTCGATCGAATGGTCCAGTTCAAGGCTTATCTTGTCAAGGCAGTCGCTGAATATCTCGCGTTCGCGGAGGGACAGGTGCAGTGCCTCGTTGGACGAATATGAGAAGAAAGAGTAAGACCTGATTTCTTGTCCGAGGGATGTGCCTTTGATTATGTCCGGATGGAACAGTACTCCGCGAGCTGCCGGCTTCACATTCTCATCCATCTCCGTCTCCACGACCTGCCCTGGAGCGAAACTGGTCACTGTCCCTTCCTGATAGTCATATTTCTGCCTTCCGTAACGCAGTGTCCCGCATCTGGTGTCTTTGAGGAAGACGGCGTAGATCCCGTAGTTGACAGTGACTCTTTTCGGGACCCGTGTGGCGTCTTTGAGGTCCACTACGCTTACGAGCGGATGTCTTGTCTCGAATCCGAAGAGCTTGTTGTAGTCATCCACTGTGTCAAGTCTGATTATCTTGTCCATAGCTGACATTATTATTTCACTTTCGCTGCATTATTCCGCGCCGGTCGCGGCTGCAGATGTTCAGGGACAAAAATACGAATTAATCACAGATGACCGCCACCTGTCATCCGCCTATAAGTAAAGACGGTACAAAAGACCGTAAAATGTGTACGTTACTATATGACAGCAAGGATGGGGCGGGTGACTTTTTCCGGACATCAATAAAAAATCAGAACGTCTATTGCATAATATGGGTAAAATATCTATATTTGCATTCCTGTTTTACAGGACAGTTCTTTTAAGAAGATTTATCAAGGTATTGCGGAAATAGCTCAGTTGGTAGAGCATCAGCTTCCCAAGCTGAGGGTCGCGAGTTCGAATCTCGTTTTCCGCTCATTCAGGTCGCTGCATCCAAAGGATGCGGCGACTTTCTGTTTATAATGGCTATGAGCTTGCTCATTAAGGTATTATAAACAGAAAGGAGCATGAGCGAAGCTCAATGGCGACCTGAATGAAAGTGCCTCCCCGGTGAGGGGCATCGAGATGTCGGAGCATAGCGACGAAATCTCGTTTCCTGCCCCGAACCGCTCTACGGACCGCGAACATCAACTTTTAGTAATTTGTTGATACATAACACAATACAAAATTGCCTTGTTCGAGGTCCCCTCAAAAAAGCAGGGACCACGAACAACGATTTTTCATAATATCTTGGTATTCAGGGAGATGCAAAAATCTCGTGTTCGCGGTCCGTTGTCCCGCCCTTCTTCTCCAGATTCTTCGCTTCGCTCAGAATGACAACGAGAGGGTGCTCAGAATGACATTTCTGGTCACCATAGACGCAGCCGCAGAAGAGATTTCGGGAATTGCAGGATTTGTAAGAAAACTTGCAAGAAAAGTGGAATGTCCGTGGGTGGTTATAGAGTTAATTTTGTAGTCAGAAAATCCGGAGGGATCCGGCTGATGCTGTCAGCACGGACTGTCCGCCGGACTGAAACTATAACTACCAACCAATTTAACCACTTTTTATGAATATCAAACGTTCTTTGATTTCAGCAATGCTGGTCTGCGGGATGATAGTCCTTCAGGCCGGGCTTTTTGCTGTCCCTTCAAGTGGAAATGGCTACATCCAGACAGATGATGACAATGGAAGGGTTGTCACCGGAAAAGTCATCAGCGCTGTTGACAATGAGCCCATCCCAGGAGCCTTTGTGGTGGAGAAAGGGACGAACAACGGAGTGATGACACTCGATGACGGAAGCTATTCTATCAGAGTGATGGGTACTAATGCGCAGCTCGAGATTTCCTGTGTGGGATTCAAGACCGGAACATACGAGATCGGCAAGCTCGGTATCGTGGATGTGGCCCTCGAATCTGACAGCGAACTCGATGAGGCGATTGTCGTGGGTATGGGTACCCAGAAGAAAGTGTCTGTCATCGGTGCCGTTTCATCTATTCAGGGAGATGTCCTCAGGTCTTCTTCGTCAAACCTTACTTCCAACATTGCAGGTAAGCTGGCCGGAGTGATCTCTATTACAAATTCCGGTGATCCGGGTGCCGCCTCCGAATTCTACATAAGAGGTATCAACACCTTCGGCGGTGTATCCACTCCTCTTATCCTTCTTGATGATGTGGAGATCTCCGCCAATGACCTGAACCGTATTCCTCCGGAGTCCATCAAGAGTTTCACAGTGCTCAAGGATGCTTCGGCGACTGCTATCTATGGTGTCCGCGGTGCGAACGGTGTCATGATCGTGACCACCAAGAACGGTTCCGAGAATATGCGTACCCAGGTCAACGCGACTGTGGAGACAATGCTTACCCAGCCGGTGAATATGGTGGACTTCGTGGACGGACCTGCCTGGATGGAACTTTACAATGAGGCGTATATGGCCAGGGGGGGCCAGGCTCCGGTCTATTCTCAGGAGGATATAGAGTATACACGGAGCGGACTGTATCCGTATGTATATCCTAATGTAGACTGGAAAAAGCTTCTTTTCCGTGACTTCAACTTCAATCAGAGGGCCAATATCAATGTCCAGGGAGGAGGTAACAAGGCTACTTATTATATGTCCTTGAACTTCAACCATGACACAGGTATAGCCAAGGCTCCGACCGACTATGTATTCAACAACAACCTCCAGCAGTATGTGTTCAATTTCCAGAACAACATAACCTACAAGCTGACGAATACCACCAAGCTCGACCTCAGGCTCAATGCACAGATAGTGCAGAAGCAGGGAATGAGCGAGAGTACTGCCAGTCTTTTCGACTATATGCTCAACGCCAACCCTGTGATGTTCCCGGCGACTTTCCCGGCCCAGCAGGGTGATGAATATATCAGGTTCGGCAGCGTCGAGGTCCAGGGCGGCGGCATCCGCACGAACCCGTATGCGGCGATGCTGGATGACCACGGTGTCACCAAGGAGAACAAGCTCAATGTGGTGCTGAAGATAGATCAGGATCTGAGCATGATTACCAAAGGGCTTTCAGTCAATGCGATGGTAAACTGGAACAACTGGTCGTGGTCGCAGTCCAAACAGTCTATCACTCCTTATTATTTCCAGCTTGACCGTTCCGGGTGGAGTCCGGATACACCGGATATGTTCACCCAGGTGCCTATAGGAACTGCTGGAAACAAGTTCATAACGGAAACCTATTCCGAGCCGCAGTCAAGCCAGACTTTCTATTTCGATGCGAGACTCAATTACAACCGTTCTTTCGGAAAGCACAATGTGGGCGCCCTGCTGATGTACCTTATGAGGGACTATATGCCTAACAGGGCTCTGTCGCAGAGGAACCAGGGACTTTCTGGCCGTGTGACATACGACTATGCTGAACGGTATTTCGTGGAACTCAACTTCGGTTATAACGGTACGGAAAGACTTGCCAAGGGAAGCCGTTTCGAGTTCTTCCCATCAGCATCCATAGGCTGGGTGCCGAGCAACGAGAAGTTCTGGGAGCCGGCGAAGGATGTCATCGACTATCTCAAGCTCCGTGCCTCATACGGTATTGTCGGTAGCGACGGTTTCGACTGCTACAACCATTTCGTCTATTTCGATTCAATATCACTCAACGGCGGCGGTACCGCTTTCTTCGGTCCTTCGACGGACAATGCGACCCAGTATCATTCGCATTCCATCGGTGCATACAAGGTGGACAATGCCACCTGGGAGAGGTCCCACAAGCTCGATATCGGTATGGACTTCACCCTTTTCAGTCAGCTGGATGTGACGGTTGACTGGTTCTACGACAAAAGGGACAGGATAATGATGAGGCGTGGTTCCTGGCCGTATGTGTCAGGTTACTGGAACGCCGTGCCATGGGGTCAGGTCGGAGAGGCTTCCTCGAGAGGTATAGAGTTCAGCCTCAACTGGGCGAAGAATTTCGGCAGGGACTGGAGACTTGAGGCAAGGGCCAATTTCACCTACACCAAGAACCAGTACGATTACTATGACGAGCCTCAGTATTCGCAGCCGTGGACTTCAAGGGTAGGCAGACCTCTCGACAACTATTATATGTGGGGATATGTGGCTGACGGACTTTTCGTCGACCAGGCTGACATAGACAACCATGCGGAGCAGCAGCTCGGAAGCACCGTGAGACCGGGTGACGTGAAGTACCGTGACATCAACGGTGACGGAGTCATTACGACCGATGACCAGATACAGATCTCTCCTTACGGAAGACTTCCTCGTATCCAGTACGGTTTCGGTTTCAATGTGATGTGGAAGAAATGGGATCTCGGAGTGTTCTTCAACGGCTCGGCCATGAGGACGATCGCCATCAGCGGACTTGTGCCGTTCGGATCGAATGCGTGCAACGTAATAGACTATATAGCAGAGAACCGCTGGTCTGAGATGGATCCGGATCCGAATGCTTCATACCCGAGGCTCGGTGTCAATGCCGGAGATGTCCGCAACAACTTCGAGTCCAGCACCTACTGGCTCAGGGACGGCAGCTTCCTCCGTTTCAAGACTCTGGAGATAGGATATTCCTTCAAGATTGCGAGGGTATATCTCAACGGTGACAACCTTGCCGTGTTCAGTCCGTTCAAGCTCTGGGATCCGGAGCTCAACTGGAACGCCTATCCTTTCTCGAGGACATTCACTCTCGGTGTACAGTTCAGGTTCTGACACGGTTGATGAGGCTGACTATCTAATTTGCATTTGAAAAATGATTGTTACAATGAAAAATATATTGAAAACCGCAGCATTGGTGGCTCTGCCGGCGCTGGCGCTCTCTTCCTGCAATTTCCTCGATGTGGCTCCGGCAAGGACAGCCGACCTTACGGATGCGATGAAGGACAAGAATATGGTGGAGAACTGGATCTTCGGATGCTACTCTTTCGTGCCGAATCTCAATACGGCAGGATACAGGAATTTCGAAGGTACTACGGATGAATTTGTCTATCCGGATGCCTGGGGCAGCAGCCAGCACTATGATTCATATTATGTCTCCCGCGGTCTGATGAATGCCAGCAACGTACCGGCATCGAAATGGTCGGAGACATACGGTGCCATCGGCAACGTGCATCTTTTCCTGAGGGAGCTCGAGAACCAGAATCCGTATTTCCTGACAGAAGATGACAAGGAACTGTACAGGGCGCATGCCCACTTCCTCAAGGGCTTCTATTATATGAGGCTGCTCGAACTTTTCGGGCCGGTCCCTATCGTGAATGAATATATGCCGACCGATACGCCAATATCGGAATTCCCGGGCAGGTCGCATTTCGACTATTGCGTGGACTATATCTGCAATGAACTGGATGCAGCGAGCGCTTCTCCGCAGTTCCAGTCCGGTTATCTTCTCAACGATACATATGGACGAGGAAACAAGACAATCTGCGCAGCCCTCAAGTCAAGACTTCTGGTATATGCAGCTTCACCGCTCTGGAACGGCAGCTTTCCTTTCCCTGAATGGCGTAATACGAACTATCAGACTCCTGGCTATGGGTATGAACTCGTAAGCCACACTTTCGATCTCGAAAAATGGCGCAGGGCAAAGACCGCAACGGAAGAGGCGATACAGATTGCACTGGAAAACGGCCGCGAGCTTATGGATCTGGATGATCTGGAGGTGATAAAGAATATGCACCAGGATGTGGACTATTATTCTACCTGGATTCCCGGGATAGACAATGAAAGTGAGGAAGGGAAGGAATTCCTTGATAGGATGTTCCTGATGCGCTATATCGCGAACTCAGATGAGACCCAGGGAAACAAGGAGCTTATCTTCACTGCTTTCAACGGAGACGGACATACCAAGACCTGGGACTATTTCAATGCTTCAATGCCGAGGAATGTCATTTTGAAGAACGACAATGTAATGTGGCACGGCTGGTGCGGAATAAGTCCGACCCTGCAGATGGTGGAGAGCTTCTATACGGCAGATGGACATCTGCCGGAAATGGTGGCCGGTACCGATGAGTTCCCTGCAGAGGAAGAGTGGCTCAAGTCTGCCGGCATACCGGACAGGGAGATGATCATCAATCTCAATGTCGGCAGGGAGCCGAGATTCTATGCCTGGGTGCTTTTCGATGGCGCGGATCTCGGTCCGGTACTTGTGGACGGCTCTCCGCTCCGGATAGACTTCAGGAATCCGGACAAGGCGGGATTCAAGAATGATCCGTCCGATGAGAACCAGTGTCAGACAGGGTATCTCGCCCAGAAATATATCGCGCCTCATACAAGATTCAGTGCGCAGACCCAGAATTACGAGCAGTATCCTCTTGCGATGATCAGGATGGCCGAACTTTATCTCAATCTTGCGGAGTGCTGTGCAGTGCTGTATCTCAACGGAGAGGCAGGCGAGCTCCAGAATGCTCTGGATGCCCTCAACAAGATCCGTGTGCGTGCAGGAGTGCCTGAACTGACAGAGGCTGACTGCACTGATGATATGACAATTCTCGACTGGGTGAAGGCGGAGCGCCGTATCGAACTCTTTATGGAGGGCAGACGCTACTATGACCTTCGCCGCTGGTGTGAGGCTGAACAGTATCTCAAGGCTGGTGCCAGAACTGGACTCGACTCATTTGTAAGCCGTATCGAGAATCCTACAATTGAACAGTTCAACCAGGAAAAGCCGGTGGATGGGGACTATGCATGGTATAACAGGATGTATCTCCTTCCTGTCCTTCAGACGGAGATATATAACGACCCTCAGCTCGTCCAGGCTCCCGGATATTGATGAATGACCCAAAAGAATTATGTTTATGAAGACTATAATAAAGACTTTTCTGGCGGTTACGGCTGCAGTGGCTGTGTCGGCCTGTGACGGGGACCGCTATGACCTTCTGGAGATGACGACGGACCCATATCACAAGGTTCTGGGTTTCTCTGATGCACAGTATGAGAATATGCACCTGTACAATGCGTCCGAGCCTGTGACTGTCTCTTTCAAGGTGCTCAAGGGCGGAAGCGATCCAGAGTCACCGTGTTCCATGAAGGTATCATCGATACCTCAGGAAGAACTGAGCGGATACAGCCAGTCATACATTGCCGTGCCGAAGAGTTACTATACCGTGGATGGAACATTCGATTTCCAGCCCGGGGAGCCAGCCAAAAATGTATCTGTGACTTTTTCCGCCGAAGGAATCGCAAAGATGAAGACTTATTGCGAGGAGGTGACGGCTGCCGGCAACCAGCTCGTGCTCGGGATAAGGATAGAAAGCGAAGATGCTACCGTGAATTCCAATAAAAGCGAATTGTTCAGGATAATCGATGTGACAGATCCTATGTTTGAGCACAGCGTAGTCGGTACTGACAATTCCATCAACAATCTGTTGGGCTTCGATGCTCTCGACAAATGCAATCTGTATGACCTTCCACGGCTGCTCTTCTCTTTGCAGGGGACCGAGAACCAGTGGAACTCTGAATTCACTGTAAAATACAGGAAGGATCTGGCGGAGCGCTACAACCAGACGAACGGGACATCATACTCCATTCTTGATGAAGGAGTCATCGGCTTCGAGTCGGAGACTGTGCAACTGGCTCCAGGCGAGAACGAGCTTTCGATCAGCCTTGTCAAAGGAACCGGTGCGATACCTGATGCCACCAGGCTTTACCTGTTCCCGGTAGAGGTGGTCAATTCCAGGTTCGGAACAGATCTTACGACTAATGAAGACGATGAACTCAATAATAATGTCATCTATCTGGTGCTGGGATCGGAAGTGAAGCTCAATGTGAGCGACCTTTATTCTCCTTGTACCGCGACCGGTCACGGTAGCTCTGATGGTGGAGGATTGACATCTCTTATAAACAATACTTTAGGAGATGATTTCTGGTCATCCAACTGGGATAATTCATATCAGAGCAAGGACTGGCATCACTTTATCCAGGTCAGGTTCACCGAGCCTCTTACGGAAGGCATAAGGGTGCAGTACTGGAACAGGCCTTACCTCAATCCTTGTCCGACAGAGATTGAGATATGGGTGACAGACAAGGCTTCGGTAGAGGAGCGCGATACCAGGGATGGCTGGATACTGCTCGGCAGTTATAATATGACTGATGACGGCCTGCCTGTGTCCGCTAATCCAGAGGATCCGTGGTCGTCTCCTTCATATCTTTTCAGCGGGACTGAAGGTCTGGAAGGCAAGAGCATTACGTATATGAGGTTCTGTATGGTCAAGTCCCAGGACAGTGGCGGGAATGGAGAGCAGGAAGTCGGATACGGTGCGTCTTCCGTTTCAATCTCCGAACTGAAGGTATGGGGCAACTGATTGGAGAACGATTCACCAGAAAACAGTTAATTATGAATACGACTATTAAATCTTTGATGGTTCTCGCGGCCGCCACGGTATTAGTGGCGGGCTGCGAGGATGAACTTCCTTTAGTGAATACTGAAGAGAGCAGGCCTGTCCTCGGTTTCGAGACTGCACAGACGGGAGATATCGATATGTACGGCAAGACGGACGGGACTGTCTCTTTTATGATACACAAGAGCGGAGACGGCGCATGCAGTGTGAATGTGACCGGTATGACGCAGGAACAGCTGAACGAGTATGAGCCGTTCTATACGCCCCTGACTTCTGATTGCTATACTGTCGAGGTGGAAGGCGCCTCGCTTGCCGCAGATGAGACGTCAAGCGAAGTGAAGGTGTCTTTTTCCGAGGATAATATTTCCAGAATGATGGATCTGGCGGCATCGGCCGGTGGAAGACAGCTGGCCCTTGCCCTCAGAATAGAGAGCGAGGATGCGGATGTGGATGCTGATAGAGGTGTAGTGTACTGGACTGTCACATTGACAGGCGACAGGCCGGTCATCCGGTTCGCGGGTGAAAGCGAAGCCTCGCTCAGTTTCTATGAAGGGAAGGATGTCTCCACATCTTTCAGTGTCGCGAAAATCGGCAATGCGGAAAGCTGTTCCGTACGCGTAGTGCCTGTATCGCAGGAGGAGCTTTCTTCATACAATTCTGAATATGTCGCTCTTCCATCCGAGTGCTATTCATATAGCGGGGAACTGAATTTCCTGTCTGACGAATTTTCCAGAACGCTCGATGTGTCTTTCTCGGCAGAGAATCTTGATATGGTATACGACCTTATGACTGAGAATGAAGGCAGGCAGATAGTGCTGGCTCTGGCTCTTGAAAGCGAGGATGCAGAGATCGATGCGGACAAGGATGCCGCATACAGGACTGTCAGTGTGATTAAGATACCGTTCACGCTGGAATCCATCTCCGGAATAGACAATGCAATGAACGGTCTTGCCGGTATCGATGCCCTGGACAAGGGGGATCTACTCAATCTGCCTTCACTTGTATTCTCTGTGGCTGATGCATACGATGGAACATCTTCATTGACAGTGAAGTACAGACCTGATCTCGCGCAGCGGTACAATGAGACAAACCATACATCGTACCAGATTCTTCCGGAAGGAGTTGTCGGCTTTGACGAGGAGACGATTGAAGTCGGTGCAGGACAGAGGAGCGTGGAAGTGCCTCTGAAGCTCATCGGCGAGATACCTGACATTACTGCCGGATACCTTTTCCCTGTCGAAATATCCAGTGAGGTACCGGTAGATATGGAATCCATCGGGAATGTTGGCATCCAGGAGAATGTCTACTACGTCGTGCTTGCTTCAGAAGTGAACCTTACCGCAGACAATCTATATTCTCCTTGCACCGCACCATCGCATCTCGGAGGAGCAGGAGGCGGAGTGGCGGCTCTTGTCAACAATATTAATGGAGACGATTTCTGGTCTTCAGACTGGACAGCTCCGTATCAGAGCAAGGACTGGCATCACTTTATCCAGGTCAGGTTCCCTCAGCCTCTTACGGAAGGTATAAGGGTGCAGTACTGGAACAGGCCATATGACAATCCGATGCCGACTGTAGTTGAAGTATGGGTGACCGACAAGGAAACTGTCGAGGAACGCGACTCCAGGGATGGCTGGGTCATACTGGGCAGCTATAATTCAAATGATGGCAGTCTTTCCCTGTCAGCGGATCTGCCGTGGTCGTTCCCTTCGTATATTTTCAGCGAGATTCCTGAACTGTCGGGCAAGAAGATCACCTATATGAGGTTCTGCATCGTCGAGACCAGGGACAGCGGCGGTCAGGGATCGAAGGAGGTCGGATACGGAGCTTCTTCCGCTTCATTGTCCGAACTGAAGGTATGGGGTAACTGATACCAGGCTGTCTTGATATGAAATATTTGTATTATATATTGGCAATCTGCATTCTGGCGGGCTGTTCCTCTTCCTCCGGCGAGGAAGAGGGCGGCGGCCGGGATGCCTTTGTCGTCCGTATTCTTGACGGGAACGGAAGTCCGGTGACGGAGAATGTCCGGCTGGATGTCTATACCGTAAGGGAGGATTTCAATTCCCTTGTGCCGTATGCAGACTATGATGTCACATCGGGCACGGCTGAGATAACAGTCTACAGGCCGACACGGCTTATTGTCACGGCAGTAGCCTCTTCATATAATCCCGTGAGGATGACTGTGGACAATGCAGTGGCCGGGCAGTCCGTGGATATAGTGCTGGAGCCGCGTTCAGGTCTGAGAATAATGGAATATAATGTCGATTACGGCTGGGGATACCAGGATCCTGCAGAAGCCGACTGGGAGAGCGAGTCTGCAAGACGCAAGGCCAGCTTTGTGCAGTGGGTGAAGAAATATGATCCTGATATAATCACTTTCTGCGAACTGAACTGTTTCGGCTTCGGGACAGAAGAGAGACCGGACGATATCGATGCCGATTTCCAGGAATTCGCTCGGCAGTATGGACACAGTTATGCATCGATCCGCAAGCAGGGAGGACGCAACAGCTTCCCGACAGGAATATCTTCCCGTTATCCTCTTTCGGATATCGAGAAGGTAGAGCTTCAGACAGCTCCCCAGACAGGATATCGTGTCCACGGATTCCTTCAGGCCGAGTGTGAAGGCGTGACCCTCATCGCGTGCCATCTCTCTTCCCAGGATGCAACCACACGCGAGGTGGAGGCGGAGGAGATAGCTAAGAGAGTGTCTGCAGAGGAATATGCCCTCTGTTCCGGAGATATGAACAGTGACAGCCGTGAGGACCTGGCGCATCTTGCGGATGGTGTATGGCCGAATAACAGATGGTGGAACAGTCCTCCGCAGTACGGGCCGATAGACAGATATCTTGATGCAGGTCTGGAGGATTCTTACTATCTTGTGTCGGATTATTTCCAGGCTACGTGTTCTGCAAAGAACGGTGATGAACTGTATGATTTCTCAACGATATCAATGACCGGAATGAAGGTGGACTGTATGATGATGACCCCGTCTCTGGCGGAGAAATGCGATTTCGCCGCGATTATCCAGACGTCGCAGACACGCAGGGCATCGGATCATTTCCCTTATATGGTTCATCTTGATTCAGTCAGATAACCGCAGGCGGGACGTATTGTTTATTATATTTAACGTGAATTCCCGAACCGATGAACTTAAGGACTTTTTTCGTTATGTCTCTTCTGTCCGCCGCAGCTGCAGTGGCATCTGTGGCGGAGGAGAGACAGTATATATTCCGTTCGATTGATGTGGATGACGGCCTGTCCCAGAATTCAGTGATGGACATAGTCCAGGACAGGTACGGGTTTGTCTGGTTCGGTACGAAGGACGGTCTCAACAGATATGACGGTGTGGAGCTCAGGCGGTTCTCTCCGCGTAACGCCATTCCAGGCAACGAGTATGTGACCGTCATGCAGGAGGATTCATCCGGAAGGATATGGGTGGGCACCAATGCCGGGATGTGTGTCTATCATTCGGAGTATGAGAGGGAGGAACGCTTCCTTCAGAAGACTTCTGCCGGGGATTATATCCGCAGATGCGTCAATGCGCTCGCCGTGTCTCCAGCCGGAGAGATCTGGAGCGCAGTGGATGGACAGGGCTTTTTCTGCTATGATCCGGCAGAGGATGTCCTGTCCTTGTCTGCATCCGATGCTTCCGGTGAGATGTCATACCGCGATGCGAGGAGTATCTGCTTTGATGCCAGGGGAAGATGCTATGCGGATATAGGTGATGGCAATCTGTACGTTTCGGATGACCGCCTTGAGTCTGCTGTCCCGCTGTTCGATGAACCGGTCTTCAAGGACAGGAGGATAAACAAGCTTGTCATAGTGTCGTACAGCAAGCTGTTCGTATGTACGGTGCAGGGGCTTTTCTGCGTAAGCCTGTCCACCGGAGAAATGACCGAGGTGGATCTGGGATGGGACAGGTTCCGCCACGTCCACGATATCATCTGTATGCCGGATGGTGATATCTGGGTGGGGAGCGATACAGGAATAGTGATTCTCGGCCCATCCATGAAAGTGAGGCGCTATATGCTCCCGGACTGGGGCGACATTTATTCTCCCGAGGATATCGCTACGTATTCGTTCTGCCTTGACAGGGAAGGCGGACTGTGGGCGGGGACATATTTTGCCGGAGCAGGATACTATCCCAAGGACTATACGCATATAAGACGTTATTATCCGAAATCATACGAGGATCATTTCGGGCAGAGGGTGAGGGAGATCGTCCCTGATCCGGACGGCACCCTGTGGGTCGGGACAGAGGACAGGGGACTGGTCCATTTCTTCCCGGACAGCGGTGACTACGTGCCGATACGCCATCCGGCGATATCGGACAATATCCACGGACTGTGCCTGGACGGTGATTTTCTGTGGATAGGGACCTATGACCGTTCAAAGGGGCTGGTCAGGTACAATATACGGACAAGGGAGATAAAACCCTATCCGAGCGCAGGTGTCGAGATATATTCCATAGAGAAGACGGATGATGGAACCATTCTTCTCGGAACCACATCCGGTCTGAAAAAATATGACAGGGGAAGAGATGTCTTTGTCGCGGATACTTCCGTCACCTGTTTCATCAATGATATCTATGCTGATTCATCCGGGAATCTGTGGATAGCCACCAATTCCGACGGGGTGTATCTGCAGGATGCCCTGTCGGGAGAATGGAGACATTTCAGATATGATGAGTCGGATGTTTCCACTCTTGCCGCCGATATGGTATTGGGCATATTCGAGGACAGCCGGTCCAGGATATGGCTCACCACCCAGGGAGGCGGGGTATGCCGGTGGATCCCTGCAGAGAACGGATTCCACAGGTACCTCTATGACAGCGAGATTCCGTTCTCGACCGTATACCGGATCGAAGAGGATTCAAAAGGGGTGTTCTGGATGACCACGAACAACGGGCTGGTCAGGTACGATGAACAGGGCGGGTCATATATGGTCTATACGACGGCGGATGGACTGCTGAGCAACCAGTTCAACTATTCATCCAGCTGCATTGACCAGTCAGGAAAGATATGGGCCGGCAGTATCAAGGGGCTGATGTCGTTCATGCCTTCTGCTTTCATTGATGATGCATATATGCCGCCTGTCGTCTTTACAGGGCTGAGCATTTATAACAGGCCCGTCTCGATAGGAAGCGAGGACTCTCCTCTGGAAAAGAGCATTTCTGTTGTGGACAGGCTTGATCTTCCTGCCTCGCAGAGCACATTCTCGATAAGCCTGTCTCCAATGAATTTCCGTTCCCCGAGACCGATACAGCTGTCGTATAAGCTTGATGGCTATGATTCAGAATGGTATCCGGTGATGGACAATACCATTTCCTATACGAGACTGGCTCCGGGGGTATATTGTCTCAAGATACGCGGGAATAACGGAACTGTACCTGTGAAAGAGCTTGAGATCAGGGTACATCCTCCATTCTATTACAGTGTATGGGCTTTCATCATCTATGCCATCATAGCTACAGCGGCGGTGTTCTATGCCGTCATGAGATTCAGGAGAAAGCAGCGGCAGGACAGGGACAGGATGGAGCAGGACAAGATAAGGGAGCTTTATGTGGCGAAATTCAATTTCTTCACTAATATAGCGCACGAGATACGTACACCTCTTTCCCTGATCTCGGGACCGGCGGAAAGCCTGAAGAGGAATCTCGGCAGGACGGACAATCCTGAAGTGGATGAGGACCTGGATATGATCAGCCGGAATACTGGGAGGCTGATGGAGCTGATAAACCAGCTTCTGGATTTCCGTAAGGCGGAGCAGGGAAGTGTGGTCCTCAATATGGCGGAATGCGATATTCCGGCTCTTGTGAAGAATGTATGGTCCGGATTTTCCGGTGCAGGCCGTCACAGGAATATCAAAATGTTTCTTTCATTGCCTGAGCGTCCTTTCGTGGCGGTCGTTGACAGAGAGGCAATGGTCAAGATACTTTCGAATCTTCTGTCCAATGCCCTTAAATATGCCGGGACATACGTCAGACTGGAACTTTCCGTTCCGGATGGGGCAGATATGTTCAGGATAGTGATGGCCAATGATGGGAAGATCATCCCGACGGATATGAGGGAGAGTATCTTCCAGCCGTTTGTCAGATATGCCGGACAGGAAAGTGCGGCCGGCACCGGTATAGGTCTTGCCATTGCGCGTTCTCTGGTCGAGCTGCATCACGGTTCGCTCTGTATGGACACTGATGACAGCGTGAACAGGTTCATATGCGAGATACCGCTTGCCTACAGCGCGGATCCCCGGCTGGAACCGGTGCATACCGGTGACAGCACCCCGTCGCGTGATACAGCTGGCCTGAGACCATCTGCACAGGGAAAGTCAACAGTGCTTGTTGTCGAGGACAACCCTGAAATGCTTGCTTTCCTTTCAAGGCAGTTTTCAGGTCCGTATAATGTGACTGCCGCTGAAAACGGTATTGCGGCCAAGGAGAAACTTGAAGAGACGGACAGTATCGTCGATATCGTGATAAGCGATGTCATGATGCCGGAAATGGATGGGTTTGAACTGTGCAGATGGATAAAGGACAATCTTCAGACCAGCCATATCCCTGTCATCCTCCTTACGGCAAAGGCTGATATCGGATCCAAGATCACCGGACTGAATTATGGAGCCGATGCCTATATAGAGAAGCCGTTCCCGATAGCATATCTTATGACTTCTGTCTCCAGTATTCTTGAGAACAGGGAGAGGCTCAGGAGGCATTTTGCCGTCTCTCCTTTCGGGAAAGTCACTGAACTCGCTCGCTCACAGGCTGATGAGCAGTTCCTTGCCACCCTTCAGAAATTTGTGACAGAGCACATAGAGAATCCGGATCTGACTGTCAACGATATGGCGGATGCCGTATGTATGAGTGCATCGAACCTGTTCCGCAAGCTCAAGGGGATGATAGATATGGCGCCTGTAGAATATCTCCAGCTGGAAAGGCTGAAGAGGGCGGCATCGCTTCTCCGTGAACAGAAATATACGGTGGCAGAGGTCAGCCTTATGTCAGGATTCAACTCCAATACTTATTTCACCACCTGTTTCAAGAAACAGTTCGGGGTGACGCCTTCCGTATTTATGAAAAACAGCAAAAATACCTTATGAAAAGTTCAAGAATCTTTTTTGCCGCACTCGTCTGTGCAGGATGCGTAATCTCCTGCACAGATCCCGGGTGCGAAGTCTCGTCTGTAGACAGGCCGGATACAGACGGGCGTAATGTCAGCTATGTCTCCGGCCGGGAACCGCTGCTTCCGCAGAGCTTCATAAAACTGCCTGTAGGGAGTGTCCGTCCTGAAGGGTGGGTGCGCCGCTATCTGGAACTGCAGAGGGACGGACTGACCGGCCATCTCGGTGAGATCAGCAAGTGGCTGGACAAGGAGGACAATGCCTGGTTGGTCCCTGGGGGAAGTATGGGCTGGGAGGAAGTTCCATACTGGCTCAAAGGCTATGGTGATATGGCATACATACTCGGAGATGAGAATATGATAGCGGAGACTATGGTCTGGATAGAGGGCGTCTTCGGCAGCAGGAGGGATGATGGCTTCTTCGGACCTGTCAACATCAGGAACGGCAGGCCGGAGCTGTGGGGACAGATGATAATGCTCTGGTGCCTGCAGTCATACTATGAATATTCCGGTGACAGCAGGGTGATTGATCTGATGACAGACTTCTTCAGATGGGAGATGACCCTTCCTGATGAGATGTTCCTCGAGGATTACTGGGAGAGATGCCGGGGAGGGGACAACCTCCTGAGCGTACTGTGGCTTTACGAACGTACGGGAGAAGACTTCCTGCTGGATCTTGCGGAGAAGATACATCGCAATACGGCCGACTGGGACCGTACAGGGACGCTCCCGGACTGGCATAACGTCAATATCGCGGAGGGATTCCGTGAACCCGCCCAGTATTATCTGCTTACAGGAGACTCCACAAAACTCGCGGCTTCATACAATGTCCACAGCCTCGTGCGCAGGGCTTTCGGTCAGGTGCCGGGAGGAATGTTCGGGGCGGATGAGAATGCACGTATGGGCTATATCGACCCACGTCAGGGAGTCGAGACCTGCGGAATGGTGGAACAGATGGCCTCTGACGAGATCATGCTGCGGATCACGGGAGACCCGTTCTGGGCAGAGCACTGCGAGGAAGTGGCGTTCAATTCATATCCGGCTGCAGTAATGCCTGATTTCAGGGCCCTGCGCTATATCACATGCCCTAACCACACCATCAGCGATGCGAAGGACTATCATCCTGCCATAGAGAACAGGGGCCCTTATCTGGCGATGAATCCGTTCAGCAGCAGATGCTGCCAGCACAACCACGCCTTCGGCTGGCCTTATTTTGCGGAGAATCTGATACTTGCAACCCAGGACAACGGAGTGGCAGCCGCTATCTATTCTGCCTGTACGGCAAATGTCATAGTCGCTGATGGAAAAGAGATAGTCCTCAGGGAGGAGACCCGTTATCCGTTTGAGGAAGACATCCTCTTCACTGTAGAGACTTTTGAAGATGTCCGTTTCCCGTTCTATCTCAGGATCCCGTCCTGGACGGAGAATGCCAGCGTGAGGGTCAACGGCAAGTCTGTCGGGGCTGTCCCTGAATCCGGGAAGTATCTGAAGATAGACAGGGTATGGCAGGATGGCGACAGGATATCTGTGACATTCCCGATGTCTCTGACAATGAAACGCTGGCAGGTAAACAGGGGAAGCGTAAGTGTCAATTACGGTCCTCTGACCCTGTCTCTGAAGATAGGGGAGAAATATGTGGAGAGGAACAGCACCGAGACAGTCATCTTCGATGCCGGCTGGCAGGAGGATGCCGATCCTGCGCAGTGGCCGACCACCGAGATATATCCTGCGGGTGCCTGGAACTATGCCCTCTCCCTGCCGGAGGGAGAGTCATCTCTGGCAGACATCGAGATTATCCGCAAGGAATGGCCGGAGGATGATTTCCCGTTCTCTCTTGACAGTGTCCCGCTTGAGTTTGTGACTACGGGACGCAAGGTGCCGGTATGGGGACCGGATCCTACAGGACTTTGCGGTGTACTGCCTCTTGAGGATGCCGAAGTCGGGGAGAGGGAGGCGATCACCCTTGTACCTATGGGAGCGGCCAGACTGCGGATCTCCGCCTTCCCGTATTCAGAATGATGTCATCCTGAACGACGCCTGTCATCCTGAGCGTCAGCGAAGGATCTGAAAACCAAGAATGTCCTAATTATTCAAATACTATGAAACGTTTTTATAAATGTCTGATTCTTTGCATTTCTCCTCTTGTCATAGCGGCAGGCTGCAAGAAAGCTCCTTCAATGGATGGCCTGGCATTGGGATATGCTTCCTATGATGTCCAGACCGCCTTCCTTGAAGAGGAGGAGACTGTGCTGAATGTGGATACGCGGCTTACTGTAGAGAGCGGCGGCGGTCTCCAGGGTCAGCTTGACTATACGCTGACTGTCCCGACCGATGCAGCGGAGCTTGTGAAGAAGTACAACGAGGTGCACGGGACTGCTTATGAACTCCTTCCTGAGGGCTCATACTCCATAGGTACAGGGGCGTGGCTCCCGAGCAGTGTAAATTCCAGGGTGCCTGTGACTTTCTACAGATCCAAGGTGGGAGAGCTTTCGTATCTGCTGCCTGTACGGCTTTCTGCGGACGGCGTAAGAATAGCTTCAGGTGTGACCTATATTGCCGCAGGCAAGAATTTCTATACCAATCCGGTGATAATCCAGAGCAGTTCCGATCCGACCATCCTCCGTGCCGAAGATGGGACTTTCTATCTTGCAGCCACGGAAGAAGGCGGCTATCCTTATCCATCGGAAACCCAGGGAATGCCGATCTTCAGGTCGGATGATCTTGTGAACTGGAACTTCGGCGAGACAGGGGAGGACTGGGATAACAGCCGTGTGTTCAACCCCAAGACAGATTCTGAATGGGGAGAAGGGCCTGGCGGCCTCTGGGCACCGGACCTGAGATATATCGGAGGCAAGTATGTCTGCTATTATTCCATGATCAGAGGAGGCTGGGACGAAAACGGATGGAAAGTCATGGATATAGGAGTGGCGACATCCGAGACTCCCGGAGGTCCGTACAAGAATGCACATAAACTGATCGATGCCGAAGAGTTAGGCGTGGTGCCATCCATCGACCCGTTCTATTATGAGGAAGACGGGAAGCATTATATGTTCTGGGGGACACATCCTTCAGGAATATGGGTGACGGAACTGACGGATGACGGACTCAATGTGAAAAGAGACATTTCCGGGAACCCGACCTTGAAACAGCAGATAGCCGGGACCAACGTGGCGGAAGGGGTTGTCATATACAAGAGAGGGGGATGGTATTATTTCTTCGGATCCATAGGCAGTCCTACAGCCGGAGCTGCCAGTACTTACCACGTCATAATGGGCCGTTCGGAGAATCTTCTCGGCCCTTACGTGACAAAGGATGGGGGACGGCTGCTTGACGGGAGGTCGGATCTGTTTGTCGAAAGCGATGACTATTTCCTGGCTCCAGGGCACAATTCCGTGATCATAGAAGATGACAGGGGACAGATGTGGACCGCTATCCATTCCTATGCTGACAGTCAGTGGGATCACGGACATCCTCTCTCCATAATGCAGGTCTTTTTCGATGAAGACGGCTGGCCATACGTACCAGGCAACCAAGTCCCTCGAAAGGCTCTGGCTCCGATATTTGACAGATAGTTTTCAGGTATAATTCCACTATGATGATCAGCAGTATTTTATTTTTCTTCTTTCTGGCATTTACACCGTGCTGCCCAATAACGGATGTCGCTGCGGATGACTGCCGGTATACGGCTTCTTTCACCGGTGTCTCCGGTGATGATACCCGGGACAATGACCCCGGATCTGCCATACCTCTTGCGATAGCCGATCCTTATGTCATTTATGACGGGAAGACGGGAGTATATTATGCATACGGGACAAGTGCTCCCGACGGGTTCAAGGCGTATGTCTCGGAGGACCTTGTCCATTGGAGGCAGGCGGATACGCAGCTCGGCGGAGGATATGTCCTGCGCAAGGGACATTCCGTCTTCGGCGATGCCAATTTCTGGGCTCCGGAGGTCTGGAAGACAGGGGATACCTACTATATGCTCTATACCGCCGATTTCAGCCTGTGTGTTGCACGGTCATCTTCACCTCTCGGCCCTTTTGTCCAGCCAGAGGAGCCATACTGTCTTGTACAGGGTGCGATTGACCATACTCTGTGCATAGATGATGCTACAGGGGAGTATTATCTGTGTTTCAACGCCACAAGGAACGGCAGGAACAGCATATATATGGCAAGGGTTGAAAAGGATTTTTCCTCAATGGCTCCGGAAAGCGAGTGGAGGCTCTGCCTGACGACAGATCCGGGTACGTGGGAAGAGATCCAGAACCAGATTATCGAGGGACCGTTCATTATAAGGCACGGAGGGAGATATTACCTTACCTATTCTGCCAACGACTACCGCAGCCAGGATTATGCAGTCGGCTATGCGGTTTCCGATACCCTTTTCCCCGGCAGATGGGAAAAGGCGGCGGACAATCCTATCCTGCGACGTCCTGCCGGTCTTGTCGGGACTGGACATTCATCGTTTTTTACAGGGGCAGACGGTCAGCTGTATATTGTCTTTCACGCACATCCCGACCGGGAATCATACGATCCGAGACATATGTATGTCAGCAGGGCATGGATCGGAGAAGATGGCACGCTGAAAGTGGCTGAAGACTGCACTCCTGCATTTTTGATAGTTGAATAATAATAGAAATAATGATACTTAAGAGTAATTATATGTTTGCTGCAATCTGTCTGCTGTCAATGTTGTCGTGCGAGAATGTCTCGATCCAGGATATGGTCGGTACAGGCGAGACATCCCAGACAAGGTATAATATCGAGAAACTTGACAATCCTGTCCTGCCTCAGGATGCTGCCGACCCTTCTCTGCTGGATGACAGGGAGAGGACAGGTTATTACTATCTCTATACGACCGAGAACGGGGAGTGCGACATCCCTGTATACAGATCAAAGAATCTGGTGAACTGGGAATTTGTCGGGGATGCCTTCCCTGACGGCTTCCAGAGGAAATGGGGCGAGTCCTGGGCACGTCCGTGGGCTCCTGACATCAACTATATCAATGGCAAGTATGTCCTGTACTATTCAATGGGATGCTGGAACGAGCCTATGCTGAGCGAGAGCGGGGTCGCGGTATCTGACAGTCCGGAAGGCCCGTTTGTCGATATAGATGGCAACCCTCTTCTCAACAGGGAGAACTGCCGGGTATTCAATCCTATCGATGTCAATTTCTTTGATGACGGCGAGAAAAAATACATTTTCTGGGGAAGTTACAAACTCAGCGATGACCCGTCTGTAGATTACGGAATCTATGCCATAGAGGTTACGGATGATGGACTTGCCATCAAGGAAGGAGCCTCCAAGGTAAAGGTTGCGGGCAATCAGATAGAAGGGACTATGGTCACCGAAAGGGACGGCTGGTATTATCTTTTCGCTTCTACCGGTCAGACACTTGCAGGAACGTCCAGCGACTACCGGGTGGTGGTCGGGCGTTCGGACAATGTACTCGGTCCTTATGTAGGTCCGGATGGCACGCCGATGCTGGACAATGATGGATACAACAACTATATCCTTTCAGGAGATGGCACCGCTTTCTTCGGTACCGGACATAATTCAGGGATAGTCACGGATGATGCCGGACAGAGCTGGATGGCATACCATACGTTATGGTCAGGCAATCATCTGAATGTAAGAGTGGTATGTGTCGACAGGGTGATGTGGCTCAATGGCTGGCCGAGTCTGGTGACAGGACATCCTGTCACGGACGGTGCCGGACCTATGTTTAAAATTAATCTCTGATATAATGAAAAGGTTTCTTGTTCTTCTCGCTCTGGCGGTATCCGGAGGCATATATGCACAGAATGGTACCGCTGATGCCTCGGATGGCTGGGTGCTGTCCGCCGATGATGCAAATGGCCAGTATGTAGGAGCGCCTGTCGCCAACGGAAGGATCGGTATCCTGCCGTGGAGAGAGCCGTTCTCTGTAAACTATGTGATCCTGAACCACGTCTTCGATGCCGATGGTCCGGAAGGTATCAGCCGGATGCTGCGCGGAATCAATCCTTTCGGTCTGGAGATGAGGATCGATGGGGAGAAGGTCGCAATGCAGGGCATATCCGGCTGGAGCCAGACGCTGGATATGAGGGAGGCAAGCCATAATACCTCTTTCGAAGTGCCGGGAAAGGCCGAGGTCTCATATTCCATATATGCCCTCAGGAATCTACCTTATTCAGGACTTGTGACAGTAAGGGTAAAGGCTCTTGATGACATCTTCATACAGATGGACAATGTCGTTTCGGTCCCTGATGAGTACCAGGAACCAGGACATCGTGTCTACAGGACGAACATAGATGGTATGCCGCTGGATATACACAGGACAGAAGCCCTCTCCCTGTACCGGGAGCAGAAGGTGTCGGCATCATCCGCATTCATATACGGGACAGGTACAGCATCGCTTGCCGAAGGCGGGAATGTCCTTGTCTCAAAGGTGAAGAAAGGGGATGTGGTCGAGTTCGCCCTGGCAGGCACTGTATGTTCAGGCCGAGATTTCCTGGATCCGTACAACGAGTCCGACAGGCAGATAACCTACATTGTCAAGGAAGGTGTCGACAAGGTCCTGGAAGGACACAGGGCCCTGTGGAATGAAATGTGGCAGGGCGACATTGTCATAGAAGGCGATGACAAGGCGCAGAAGGATGTGCGCTTCTCCCTTTACAACCTGTATTCATACTGCCGGAAGGGCAGCAGGCTCAGCATATCTCCGATGGGGCTGTCTTCGCAGGGATATAACGGGCATATCTTCTGGGATACCGAAATATGGATGTATCCTCCTATGCTGTTTCTCAACCGGGGGATAGCGGAATCGATGATTGACTACAGGACAGACAGGCTCGGTGCGGCGCGCCACAGGGCGGACAACTATGGCTATGAAGGAGCTATGTTCCCGTGGGAGAGCGATGACGCAGGGCAGGAGGCATGTCCTCTCTATGCCCCTACAGGCGCGTTCGAGCATCATATCACGGCCGACATTGCAATAGCTGCCTGGAACTTCTACTGTATGAACAGGGACAGGGAATGGCTGAAGAAGGAAGGCTGGCCTCTGATCAGAGAGGCAGCCGAATTCTGGACAAGCCGTGTACACAGAAACGATGATGGATCATATTCGATTCTTAATGTTGTCGCAGCCGATGAATATGCCGAAGGTGTAGATGACAATTCCTTCACTAACGGTGCTGCCATCAAGGCCCTTACGGCAGCGACGAAGGCGGCGGCCGTCTGCGGGGAGAAGGCACCGGCGATATGGAAAGAGATTGCAGACAATATCCGTATCCTCGAATTCGAGGATGGAGTCACCCGTGAATATGACGGTTATGATGGCGGGATCATCAAACAGGCCGATGCAAACCTTCTTGCCTATCCTCTCGGTATCATCACTGACCCCAAGGAGATCAGGAAGGATCTTGAATATTATATAGGAAGGATTGATGACAATGCTCCGGCAATGTCTCATTCGGTCTTCTGTGTGCAGTATGCCCGGCTCGGGGATGGCGAGAGAGCCTATGAACTCTTCAGACGCAGTTACGAACCTAATTCAAAGCCACCGTTCGGGGTCATTACGGAGACTCCGTTCAGCGATAACCCGTATTTCGCTACCGGGGCCGGAGGGATGCTGCAGGCTGTCATCAACGGCTTCTGCGGGCTGGAGATCACCGACAAGGGTGTAGTCCAGCTGCCGGCAGCCCTTCCTCCTCACTGGAAAAGCGTGACCGTCAAGGGAGTCGGCCCGGAAATGAAGACCTATGTCAATACCGGGCTCAGACAGAAATAAGTCCCATTGTCTTTCGCGCACAGGTAGAGGTCCCTCGAATCTTGCTTCGATGCCGGTGATAGTCTAGGCCACGGCGAGCAGAGTCGTTCTTCGGTGAAGGACCGCGAACAATCGATTTTTATAATACATTGTCATTCAGAAAGATACGAAGATCTCGTGTTCGCGGTCCGTATCTCATCCTAAGCCGGAACAACACTGTCATCCTGAACCGGAACAACACTGTCATCCTGAATCGGAACAACACTGTCATCCTGAACGAAGTGAAGGATCTGGAGCACTACACAGGTTACTGCTTTGGCTTTCCGCACCAGATTCTTCGCTGCGCTGAATGACAACGAAAGGGGATCACCGGGGAAACCATGTGTTTTTAATTTTTGTTGTCGCTGACAGCTTGATGCCCCGCACCGGTATGCGGACCGCGAACATCAACTTTTTGTAATCCATTGAGATACAATACAATGCAAAATTATCTTGTTCGCGGTCCCTACTTTTCTGAGGGGACCGCGAACAACCGATTTTTGTAACAACTTGTCTTTTAGCAAGATACGAATTTGGCTTGTTCGCGGTCCGCTGTCCAGCCCTTCTTCTCCAGATTCTTCGCTGCGCTCCCTTAGACATTCCTTGTCACCATAGGCGCAGCCGTCAGGCGGAGAGAAGGATCTGAAGCACCACATTGGTTCTACACATTGGCAGCCGCCTGTGATTCCAAAGGAGATATGCACCCTGATGATGCCGTAGAAAGCGTATATCGAGGGTCAGCCGCGCATATCTCGACATTTTTGTGGAGATATGCTCCCCGATGATGCCACCGGGAGCGTATATTAGGGGTTACCGGTGCATATCTCCGATCCTCCCTCGGCCTTTGCCAGACCGGATGCTGTCTCCGCCTGCATAGGCGAAAGGGAAAAGTCAAGGAACTGATATCCTCGTGGAGAATTGTTGTCTTATGCGCAGAGACGCGGCTCGATCGACGTCTCTGCGCACGGACCCTTCAATATATGCTCTGTATGGCATCATCAATGCGCAGAGGCGTCAGTCCTGCAACGCCTCTGCGCACAGGCTCTAATGGTCTTCGGTACAGATTCTTCGCTTCGCTCAGAATGACAGCGAAAGGGCTCAGAATGACAGGGCAGAATGGCGAGGCGGGAATAGCGAATATGATACAAAAAAAAGAATGATTGAAAAGTCATTAACTTCTCAATCATTCTTTTCCTGTGGTGACCCCTACAGGATTCAAACCTGTAACCTTTTGATCCGTAGTCAAATGCTCTATTCAGTTGAGCTAAGGGGCCAATATCTGTAGTGCTTATTCTGCGTCTGCAGCCTTTACAATCCCTACTTTCTTCTCCTTTATGCGGGCTTTCTTACCGGAAAGATTGCGGAGATAGAAAATGCGTGCCCTGCGGACTTTACCGACCTTGTTGAGTTCAATAGAATCAATGAACGGAGATGAGAACGGGAAAATCCTTTCCACACCTACACCGCTTGAAATCTTCCTGACAGTGAATGTTCTGGTTGCAGGGGCAGCTCCTCTGAGCTGTATAACAACGCCTCTGAACTTCTGAAGCCTTTCCTTGTCACCCTCCTTGATCCTGTAGGTGACAGTGATTGTGTCGCCTGCCTTGAACTTAGGGTATGAAGCGACTTTCTCATTTGCGAAAGCCTCGTCTACAATCTTTATCAAATCCATAACTCAATATGTTTAAATGGCAACATTGCATATCTCGTATCCCTTGCAAGAGGTTGCTTTTATTTTGGGACTGCAAAGGTATAAATATTTTCTTTGGATGCAAATACTTTTTGTAAAAAGTGTCGCATATTTCAGAAAATATTCCTCAATCTGTCGAAGAAGCTTTTGTCTTCCTTGCTCGGATCGGGTCTGAATGAGTCACTGTTACGCAGCTTTTCCACAAGCTCCCTGTCCTCTCTGGAAAGTTTCTTCGGGACCCAGACGATATATTTCACATAGAGGTCGCCTGTGCTGCCTCCGTTTACGGATGGCAGTCCACGTCCTTTCAGTCTGACGACAGTGCCGGACTGTGTCCCCGGATCCACTTTCACCTTATATTTCCCATCAATGCACGGGATTTCCACTTCGGCTCCGAGGATGGCGTCAGCGACTGATATGATCTTTGTGTACATCAGATTGTTCCCGTCTCTCTTGAGTTCAGCGTGCTCTACCTCCTCTATAAGGACCAGAAGGTCTCCAGGCACACCGTTGTTCTTGGCCGAATGCCCTCCGCCTCTGATAGTAAGCTGCATCCCGTTCTCTACGCCTGCCGGGATCTTCACCTTGACGGTTTCCCTGTGACGCTCGAGTCCGCTGCCTCCGCATCTGCGGCAAGGGTTGGAGATTATCTTCCCTTCTCCGCCGCACTGCTGACAAGTCGAATAGCTCACTGTCTGTCCCAGAAAACTGTTCATCACCCTCTTGACCTGGCCAGTGCCGTTGCAGGCAGGACAGGTCTTGATATCTGCCGCATTCTTTGTCCCTTTGCCGCCGCATTCGGAGCAAGGTACAAGTTTCTCGATACTTATCTCCTTCTCGGCTCCGTGAGCTATCTCATCCAGTGTCATCTTGACACGTACACGGATGTCACGTCCCCTGTAGACCTTCTGTCTCTGGCCGGAGGAGCTTCCACCGAATCCGCCGAACCCTCCGAAACCACCGCTGAATCCACCGAAACCGCCTCCGAAGAGATTGTTGAGTATGTCGTTGAGGTCACCGAAACCGCCGCTGAAGTCAGGCCCCGGCTGGCTTCCGACACCTGCATGGCCGAACCTGTCGTATTTTGCGCGTTTGTCGGCATCGCTCAGTACGGAATATGCCTCCGCAGCCTCCTTGAATTTCTCCTCGGCGGTCTTGTCTCCGGGATTCTTGTCCGGATGGTACTGGATAGCCTTCTTCCTGTAAGCTTTCTTTATTTCATCAAGTGTGGCGTTCCTGTCGACGCCCAGCACTTCATAATAGTCTCTCTTTTCTGCCATATTCCTGTCCTCCTGTTACTTCCGTGCCTGTCAGGCACTATGAACTGATCAGATGGCGACTACCACCTTGGCATAGCGGATAACCTTTCCGTTCAGGGTATAGCCTGTCTGGACCACATCGTAGACCTTGCCTTTCTTTTCGGCATCATCTACCGGAAACTGTGCCACGGCTTCGTGAAGGTCAGTGTCGAACTCCTTGCCCAATGATTCTATAACTGCAAGCCCCTTAGTCTTGAGATATGTCATCAGTTTATTATATATGAGTTCCGTGCCTTCCCTTGCCGCATCGCTCGCCTCCGAATCCTTGAGGGCTTTCACGGCGCGCTCGAAATCATCCAGTACGGGAAGCAGCCCCTTTATCGTGTCTGCTGCGGCACTGGATACAAGTTCAAGTTTCTCCTGTGCAGTCCTGCGGCGGAAATTGTCGAATTCGGCCATCAGTCTTATGTAGTCATCCCTCTCCTTCGCTATCCTCTCCTCCAGTTCGCTTATTCTTTTCTCCGTATCGTCAGCCTCTGCCTCTTTCTTCTCTCCATCCTGCTCGGCAGTCCCTGTCTCCTCCTCCGGTAGGTCCTGGTCTGCCGCCTGCTGTCCCTCTTTCTCTGTTTCCTGTCCCGGACAGCCGCTCTCTGCCGAGCAGGCAGACTCTTTCTTCAATTCCTTCTCCTCCTTGCCCTTTTCCTGTTTCAGGGTCTTTTTATCGTTCTTCTTTTCCATATATTGTTCTCCTTTTTATCAGATTCATCGCCCATTACGGGCTACGGACTGAAAGCAAAATACCTGCCAGCAGCTTTTCATTCCTCAATGACTGACATTATGGCAGGTTGCCGGCCTGCCCATATCTGGCTGCCGTTTCCCGTATGACATATCGTCCCGGGGCTGATGAATATAAAATGACAGGCCGACCTTCTCAGGCCGGCCTGCAGGTAATTATAGATTTTTGGTATTATGGATTATGCTTTGATCTCCTTGTATTTAGGGACGAGGGCCTTCATTATGCACCACGCTACAAGGTAGGCTACTGCGCACCCGCAGAATACTATCATATAGCCGGCTGCCTTGCCTTCGAATCCGAGGAACTGGAAAGCGGCCCCTGCAGTCTCTGAATATGTGAACAGAGCGCCCGCTCCCTTCTGGATAAAGAACGATCCGATTCCGCCTGCCATTCCTCCGATTCCGGTGATGGTGGATATCGCGGATTTAGGGAACATATCCCCGATAGTCGAGAACAGGTTCGCCGACCAGGCCTGGTGACCAGCTCCTGCCAGTCCGATAATGATTGCCGGCCACCATACGGAGATGGCTCCTGCACTCTGAGCAAGAAGCGCCGGCAGTGGCAGGAATGCGAATATCAGCATCGCAAGCATACGTCCGTTATACGGGTTCATCCCTTTCTTCTCTACAAAGAGTTTAGGCAGGTAGCCTCCGAAAATGGAGAGCACCGTCACGATGGCGTACAGTACAGTGATGAGAGCCACACCCATTCCTGAACTTGAAGCATATCCGTACTGGTCGGAGAAGTATGCAGGTGCCCAGAACAGATAGAACCACCATACTCCATCGGTGAAGAACTTGCCGACGATGAATGACCATGTCTGTCTGAAGGTGAAGCATTTCCAGAGTGATATCGATTTCTCCTTCTTCTCTTCAGTCTGACCTGCATTCGCTGTCTTGTCGTCCGTGTAGTCCTGGTTGATGTACTCAAGCTCGGCGGCATTGACATATTTTGACTTCTCCGGTTTGTTGTACATAAATACCCAGAATCCCATCCAGATATATCCGAGGGCACCGATGATCACGAATGCCATCTCCCAGCCGCCTCCGACTCCCCGGTCCTTGAAGAACTGGGCAAGGAGAGGAATGGTTGCAGGGGCGATAAGGGCTCCTATGGAAGCTCCTGAATTGAAGATAGATGTGGCGAACGCCCTGTCTTTCTTAGGGAAATATTCAGCGGTCACCTTGATCGCCGCAGGGAAGTTGCCTGCTTCACCGAGTGCAAGTATGCACCTTGCTGCGAGGAAGAGCCAGACGCTTGTGGACGCAATGGCAAGTGCAGCTGTGGAGCCGGCCTGTACCGCGGTCATTGCTGCAGCGCTGTCATAGCCTTCGATATGGACAGTGAGCCATCCGCAGATAGCGTGGAGGCAGGCTCCGGTGGACCATACGCCTATGGACCACAGATAACCTTTCTTGGTGCCCATCCAGTCCACGAACTTGCCGGCAAAGAGCATGCATATCGCGTAGACGATGGAGAATACGGCTGTAATTGTACCGTAGTCGTTGTCTGTCCAGTGGAATTCCGGAGCAATGAAGTCTTTCCATGTCAGTGAAAGTACCTGACGGTCAAGGTAGTTTACTGTAGTGGCCACGAACAGCAGCACAACCATCCACCACCTCCAGTTGGTCATCAGTTTTTTTGTTGTCGATTCCATCAATTATTGTTTATCGGTTAATACTATCTTACATCTTTGATGATTGCCAGGGCATCCTTGCACAGGTCAGTGATCCTGCCCCATTCCCCGGCGGCTATTACATCTTTAGGGAACAGGTTGCTGCCCATTCCTACGCATGTCACGCCGGCCTTGAACCATCCTTCCAGATTCTCTCTTGTCGGCTTCACCCCTCCTGTCACCATGATCTGGCTCCAAGGCATAGGGGCGCGCAGTCCCTTGACGAATGCAGGGCCGAGGACATCTCCCGGGAATACCTTGCAGAGGTCGCAGCCGAGCTCCTGTGCGGCTCCTATTTCAGATACGCTGCCGCATCCAGGGCAGTAAGGTATCAGCCTGCGGTTGCAGACAGGGGCGATGGCAGGGTTGAAAAGCGGTCCGACTACGAAATTTGCTCCGAGCTGTATATACAGGGCCGCTGTCGCGGGATCCACTACGGAACCGACACCGAGAATCATCCCCGGAAGTTCCCTGTTGGCGTATTTCACGAGTTCTCCGAATACTTCCTGTGCGAAATCCCCGCGGTTGGTGAACTCGAATGCACGTACGCCTCCTTCATAGCAGGCCTTTACGACATTCTTTGATATTTCAAGATCAGCATTATAGAACACAGGTACCATTCCTGTCTCCTTTATTGCTGCAAGTACTTCAAGTTTGCTGTATTTTGCCATTTTTCCTTTTTGTTGATTAAAGATGTTTTATGTGTTACAGATCCTTCGCTGCGCTCAGGATGACAGAGACGCTCAGGATGACAGGGGTGATGGATTTAGCGGGAGACCCTTCCGCTTCCGTCACCTTTCATCAGGTTCTCCACTTCTGCAACGGTCACCTGGTTGAAGTCTCCGAAGATGGTGTGTTTCAGGCATGATGCAGCGACAGCGAAGTTGAGGGCCTTCTGGTCATCTCCCTTATATGTGAGGAGGCCGTAGATAAGTCCTCCCATAAACGAATCTCCGCCACCGACGCGGTCCACTATGTGGGTGATGTCGTAACGAGGCGACTGGTAGAGTCTTGACCCATCGAAGAGAACTCCGCCCCAGGTGTTGTGGTTGGCATTGATGGAGCCCCTGAGGGTGATGATGACTTTCTTTGCACGATGGAACCTTGCCATCAGCTGCCTGCATACGCTTTCGAATTCAGCGGCGTTGACCTCGCCCTTCGTCGCAGTCACATCGAATCCTTCCGGCTTGATGCCGAACACTTTCTCTGCGTCTTCTTCGTTTCCGAGAATCACGTCGCATCCCTCGACAAGTTCCGGCATCACCTCGGAGGCTTTCTTTCCGTATTTCCAGAGGTTCTTGCGGTAGTTGAGGTCACATGATACGGTCACACCGAGCCTGTTGGCTGCCTTGATGGCCTCGAGACATACATCGGCTGCGCCCTGGCTGATGGCCGGAGTGATGCCGGTCCAGTGGAACCAGTCTGCGCCTTCGAAGACCTTGTCCCAGTTGATCATCCCTTTCTCTATCTCGGAAATGGCTGAGTGCGCCCTGTCGTAGACAACCTTGCTTGCGCGGGCTACCGCTCCCGTCTCAAGGAAATAGATTCCGAGCCTGTCGCCTCCTTCGATGCAGTATTTCGTCCCGACACCGTAACTGTGGAGATCCTTGATGCAGCTTGCGGCTATGTCGTTCTTCGGGAATCTTGTGACGAATTCAGTCTCTATGCCGTAGTTGGCAAGCGATACTGCGACGTTAGCTTCTCCGCCTCCGAAAGTGGCGGCGAATTCCCTGGCCTGTGAAAATCTCAGATAACCTGGAGTAGAGAGCCTGAGCATAATCTCTCCGAATGTAATTACTTTTGGCATATCTATTATATCTTTTAGATGTTCAAAATTCCAATACCGGACATTAGGCGCAAAAATAGAAATAATTTTTGATTTTCCGTGCACGGTAACGGAAAATATTTGCATATATTTGTAGGAAAAATAGACAGACAGGCAATGGAAGGAGACAACAAGATAACTATCAACGATGTGGCCAGAGCGGCCGGTGTATCCAAAGGTACCGTGGACAGAGTGCTGCACAACAGGGGGGAGGTGTCGGCCAGAAGCAAGGCCCGGGTTCTGGAGGTGATCGAGAGGCTGGGGTTCAAGCCGAATGTCTATGCATCCCTTCTCGCATCGAGAAAAGTCCGGAGGATTGTATGTCTCATTCCGGAGTACCATCCGGGGGAATTCTGGGAGCTGACGGAGAAGGGGATTGCCGCAGGGAAGGAGAATGCCGCCAAATACGGGGTCACTGTCGAGGATGTCAGATATGACCAGTATGATATGGAGTCTTTCCAGAATGCATGTGCGCGTACGCTGGAGGAGGACCCTGTAGGTGTGGTGCTCGCTCCGATGTTCAGGAACGAGACTCTGAAATTTGTCAAGGAACTGTCTTCCAGAGGTATATATTATGTCTACATAGATTCCAAGCTTGAAGAGGATGGATATCTTGCGTATTTCGGTATGCCTATGTATCAGAGCGGCTATCTGTGCGCCGATATCCTGACAATGGGAACCCCGGTGCCATCGGTCAATATCATCAGGGTGGCAAGGGACAAGAAAGGTCTGTCGGATCCGACCCTTACAAGAAGGACCGGGTTTGTGGACTATATCAACGAGCATTTCCCGGACTGCGAGATAAGGAATGTGTTCATTGACCCGAAAGACAGGGGCAGCCGCTTTGAAGTGCTGGACAGGATGTTCGATGAATCCCCCTCGGAACATCTGGTGATGTTCAATTCGAGGATACATCTGGTGGCCGACTATCTCAGGGAACGCAATGTCAGAAGCTGCAGGGTCGTGGGGTTCGATGTCCTCGGGAAGAACCTTGCGGCATTGAGGGATGGGTATGTGCAGGCTCTGATTGCGCAGCATTCGGACCAGCAGGCCTCCGCGGCCATCGATTCCATTGTGGAAGTCGCACTGCTGCACAGATCCCTGACTAAAAGGGACAATTTCACCCAGATGGATATACTGAACCGCTACAACTGCGACTATTATCTGTAGTCTGCAGGGGCGTCGATGCTAAATCGAAAGTTCGAGCCAGCGGGATTCCTTCTCATCTATGAGCGATATGAGCTCTCCGATACGTTCGGACGCCTGCTGGAGCCGGTCATATGGCAGTGTGCCGCCGGTTATTGCTGTCTCGAGTTCTGATTTCTCGCTGTTCAGGGCCTCCAGGTCTTTCTCTATCTGTTCGAGTTCGCGCTGTTCCTTGTATGTCAGTTTCCTTTTTGCTTCCGTGCCGGTTCTTCCTCCCGAGGATACACCCTGGCCCTGTCTTCCTGATTTTGCCTTTTCGGCGTTTTTCGCCTTTTCTTCTGCTCTTGAGGCTGCCTTCTGTCTGGCTTCGTACTCTTTTATGTACTCCCTGTATTCGCTGTAGCTTCCGATGAAATCCTTGATGACACCGTCGCCGCAGAAAATGAAAAGATGGTCGACAAGCCTGTCGAGAAAGTGCCTGTCGTGCGAGACTATGATCAGTGATCCGCTGAATTCCTTGAGATATTCTTCGAGGATGTTGAGGGTGACTATGTCCAGGTCATTTGTCGGCTCGTCCATGACGAGCAGGTTGGGCTTCTTCATCAGTATTGTCAACAGGTAGAGCCGGCGTTTCTCCCCTCCGCTGAGCCTGCTGACCTTGCTGTTGAGCATATCGTGCGGGAAGAGGAACCTGCCGAGCAGGGCGGTGTCGTTGACTATATCCAGTACAGTGTCATCCGGATTGAACTCCATTCCTGTCTGCCTGTAATATCCTATCTTCAGAGACTCTCCGCGTTCTATCTTTCCATAGAGCCTTCCCCGTGCTGCTCCTGTATGCCCGTTGTCATCTGAAATATGAGAGACCTGGCCGCCGGCGGTGTCAGCCGTCCCTCCGGCCTGAGCGGACTGGACTTCCTCTACCATATCCGGCGTATAGCTTCCTGTGATAAGGTTGATGAAGGTGGATTTCCCTGCTCCGTTCCTGCCTACGATGCCAACCTTCTCGTATCTCTGGAAGTTGTAGGAGAAATGGTCCAGATAGCAGCTGTCCCCGTAGTAGAAACTGATGTCCTTGCAGTTGATTATCTTGGAGCCCAGATACGTGTCATTGTGCAGGCCGGACATCGAGACCTGCTTCTGGGTGTATGTCCGGGATGCCCTGTCCTTCAGGTCGTAGAAGG
>JADIMI010000072.1 GCA_017694845.1 Candidatus Cryptobacteroides intestinavium | reverse complement strand
GTTCGGCCTCAGGGTGGTTGATGTTGGCAGGAATGACAGCCCGTCCGGCAGCCACCTCGTCCCTTACGAATTCAGGGGTTATATGTGTCTCTATGCCAAGCCTGGCGCAGTCCATATTCTCACGGATGGCGACATATTCCATTTCGGGAGTGACTATGCCTTGTCTGGCATAGTACATCTGGCTTATCTGGCAGCCCTCCCTGGCCCTGAGCGGCAATGTGATATGCCCGAATCTCAGATGGTCCAGAGAGCGGTCGTCCCTGCGCATCCGTCCGTATTCGGATGAGATTTCCGGAAGCCTTTCCACTCCGCCCCGCTCCAGTATCCACTGTTCGCGCAGGCGTGGCAGCCCCTTCTTTACATCTATATCCGCTTCCGGGTCGCTGTACGGCCCGCTGGTGTCATAGATATAGACATCCGGATTGGGGTGTTCTACACGTTCTCCGTTGATGATGCTCACCGTCGGCATCTGGTGCACGACCCGCATCCCGACCCGGATTTCCGGGAAAAGCCGTCCCTGAAGGTAGACTTTCTCCGACCCGGGGTATGTGATCCTGATCTTGTTGTCCATATATTATATTGTAAAACTTTTATCCATCTTTCTCCTGCCCTTCTGAGCGCCCTGTCTGTCCTCCAGAATGTCCTGTCTGTCCTTCTGAGCGCCTTGTCCGTCCTCCTGAGCGCCTTGTCTGTCCTCCTGAGCATCAGCGAAGGATCTGGAATCCCGTTCCGTTTCCCGTACCAGATTCTTCACTTCGTTCAGAATGACAGTCTGTCCTCCAGAATGACAGTGTCTTGTTCAGAAACTCCATCACTTTTTTCATCTCCGCCGCCGGGTCATCCGCCCTCAATATACTTCCGCTCAATGCTATTCCCGTGACCCCTGTCTTCATAATCGGCCCGATGTCCTCATATGTTATGCCCCCTATGGCGACTATGGGCAGCGATATCCCTCTGTCATTCATTATTCCCGTCAATTTCCGGTATCCTTCCAGCCCGAGCACGGGAGCGAGGTTCTTTTTTGTCGTAGTGAACCGGAACGGCCCGCAGCCTATATAGTCCGCCCCCTCCTCTGCAAGACGGCAAATGTCTTCAGCCGTATTAGCTGTCCCTCCGATGATCAGGCGGTCTCCTGCAATACGCCGCGCCTCTTTGACAGGCATATCATTCTTCCCGAGATGAACCCCGTCGGCTCCGGTGCGCAGCGCGACATTCACATTGTCATCGATTATGAACACCGCACCTCTGCGCCTGCATTCCGGCAGTATCAACCTGGCCGTCCGTTCTATTTCAGTTTCATCGGCATCCTTCATCCTGAGCTGTATCCACTTGCAGCCTCCTTCAAGGGCAAGCATCGCCGAGTCGTACCAGGAATATCTGCCGGTGGAATGGGTGATGAACTGTACCCGTGATGCATTCATAATGTCATCTGTCAGCCTTGTCAGAAGATACCGCCGGCTGCTTCCGTCTCTGAAAAAGTGGTTCACGGGTCCGTGCCCTTTTCCGGCGGCAATGTCCGCTCCGGCCTCCAGTGCGGATGTAAGATACTGCTTGGCAGAGCGTACCGCCTGTTCCAGTCTATGGCCGCGGGCAAGGAATGCCGCGATGGCAGATGACAGAGTACATCCGGTGCCATGTGTGTTCGCGGTGTCTACTGTGTCTGCCGAAAGTTCTATGTACGTACTGCCGCAATCTGAAATAGGCTCTCCGGCATTCGTCATATACAGATAATCTGTCTTTGTCCTGCCTTCCGCGTGACCTCCCTTTATAAGAAGCGCCTTCACCCCGAGGCGGAGAATGGCCGCGGCCGCCTCCTGGATACTGTGTCTTCCTTCCTCGCTGCCAGCCAGGGCGAAAGCTTCAGGAAGGTTCGGAGTGACAATGTCGGCGAGGGGGAGCAGGCGTTCCTTCATTGCCCGGAGGGCATCTGCCTGCATCAGGGCGCACCCGCTTGTGGATACCATTACAGGATCTACGACAATATGGCGTGGCCTGTATGTCTCCAGTGCCCTTATGACTGCATCGAGCGTAAGTGCATCGTTCACCATTCCTATCTTCACCGCGTCCGGACGGATGTCTTCCATTACTGCGGAGATCTGGTCATATACCGCCTCCGGAGGCAGGGGATGTACGTATTTCACCCCGACCGTATTCTGTACGGTGACTGCAGTGACTGCAGAGGCTCCATATACTCCAAGAGCGGAGAAAGTCTTCAGGTCTGCCTGGATTCCGGCCCCTCCTGAAGGGTCCGAACCTGCAATCGTCAATGCCGATATGTATCTTTTCACTGCCATAGCAAGGTATCTGAAAGATGGGGCGTGCACGGAAGGCTGCGATGTGCAGGATGAAAGGATGTCACTAAAAATTCCAGCGTCGGCATTATCCGTACTGGTGCAAAGTGTATCTTCTCAGCCAGCGACGGCAATGGACCGCCCGGCACCACCTTTTTAGTTCTGCGTCAAGCCGCTCCAGTCCCGCTTCGGAACTGTCTCCGGTCTCGCCGGGGCGTCCGTCCCTTATGGAGGCTGATCAGGCTGACATAGTCCGCAAAGATAACCCTTTGCTCCCAAAACCCAAACTTTTCCGGAATTATTTTCTGCAATGAATCCAGAAATATGGGTTGGAAGAAAATATGGATCACCTGGGAAAGTATATGTTCTTGACTATGTTGTCTCGGACGGATTGATGCCCCGTGCGCAGAGACGCTCTACGGACCGCGAACATCAACTTTTGCAATCCGCTGAGATACAATGCAATGCAAAATAACCTTGTTCGCGGTCCCCTCAAAAAAGTGCGGACCACGAACAATCGTTTTCCGTAATGTCTTATCATTCAACAAGATACAAAAGTGCCGTGTTCGCGGTCCGTTGTCCCGCCCTTCTTCTCCAGATTCTTCGCTGACGCTCCCTTAGATTTGCACAGAAGAAAAGAAATACGGCTGGAATGTTTACTTTTGTTGTATTAAAGAAACAGGCCAGCCAACCGTAAAGTAAACCATCAACGCTCTAGAGGCACTCTATATTCTGTTTTGGACTTTGCGGTTAACAGTCAGAAGCCACATAGAAAACTTTATCCCCAGATTGTTAAGGGAGATGGC
>JADIMI010000071.1 GCA_017694845.1 Candidatus Cryptobacteroides intestinavium | reverse complement strand
TCCTTCTATCCCGCTTAGGTCCCAGGCCATTTATCATGATGAATTTGTCATATATTTTGCAGAAATCGTCAGCCATACAGAATATTTTTGTAATTTCGTCCTCGGTGATCATCATAGCGATTGTTTTTGTTGTTTTGATGTTTATTGTCTTATTCAAATATACAAAAACTTTCGCTATTTTACTAATAATCAATGTATTATAACCAATATAAATTCATCGAACTCACGTTAATATAGATTAATAAATTCGTCGAACTGACATTAAACAGAACTGAATTATGCCAGATATAAAACTTCCTTGCGATGTGGCCGGAAAGGTCGATGCAATATGCGATGCGCATAGCAACAATCCCGGTGAGCTGATCAATATCCTTCACGAGGCCCAGCATCTGATGGGCTACCTGCCGGAAGAGATGCAGAAGATGATTGCCGGAAAGCTCAATATACCTGTGTCGAAAGTCTATGGAGTGGTGACTTTCTATGCATTCTTCACTATGACTGCGAAAGGGAAATACCCTATATCGGTGTGTATGGGAACTGCCTGTTATGTACGAGGCGGAGAGAAGCTGCTGGACGAGTTCAAGAGGGTGCTTGGAATAGATGTCGGCGAGACTACGCCCGATGGCAGGTTCTCTCTCGACTGCCTGAGGTGTGTCGGTGCCTGCGGCCTCGCTCCTGTAGTGATGATAGGCGACAAGGTCTACGGCAGGCTGCAGCCTGTGGATGTCAAGCGTATCCTGGATGAACTCGATGCCTGAATGCAGGTTATCGGCCGGGTATGGTGACCTTGTCGAGGATACATTCCGCCCATGCTATGGCCATACCGTAGTTTGTTATCGGGACCCCCTGCCTTTCTGCTTTCCTGACTCTGTCGAGGACATATTTCCTGTTGAACATACAGGCTCCGCAATGGATGACCAGATCGTATCCTGACAGGTCATTATGGAAGTCATTCCCTGATACCGTATCGATCTTCAACCCATTGCCGAAATGTCTTTTGAGCATTTCAGGAATCTTTACCCTGCCGATATCTTCTGAAGCCGGGACGTGGGTGCACGCTTCGGCTATCAGTATATGTGAATCGGGCGCGAGTCTGTCAAGGGCTTCCGCCCCTGTGATGAATGCCTGGATATCCCCCTTGTATGCGGCAAGCAGTATGGAGAAAGATGTCACACGGCAGCCTTCAGGACGTGATTCCCAGACCTTCCCGAAAGCCTGTGAGTCTGTGATTATCAGATCCGGCGGTCCGGACAGCTTCCCGAGGGCGGTATCCATAGTATCAGGTGTGCAGCATACCGCGGTGCATCCTTTGTCAAGGAGATCCCTTATGGTCTGGACCTGTGGGAGTATGAGCCTTCCTTCAGGCGCCTCGCTGTCCTGAGGCATTACCAGCAGCACGGTGTCGCCTGGCCTGACAAGGTCTCCTGTGATCGTCAGTGCGGACCGTCTCTCATCCGCTATGGCTGCTATGGCTGCTATGGCTGCATAGACGGCATTTATGCCTTCGCCTGTGGCTGCATTGACAGTGACAGGCCTTTTCCCGGCAAGCCTTTCTATTTCCCGGCTCGCTCCCTCTGTCTTCTCTCCTCCGGCTGTGTTTATGACAGGGATGACTGGTATATCCTTTTCTTTAAGGATATCGAGGCATTTCTTCTCCAATGCAGTACAGTGAAAGTCGGCCCCGGTCCCGCTGCAGCGCCCGGCAGTCATAAAGACCAGAATGGCAATGTCTGTCCTGTCGAGAGATTCCCAGGTCCTTTCCACCCTGAGCCCCCCGAGCTCTCCTTCATCATCGAACCCCGCGGTGTCGATGAATACAGCCGCTCCGGCCCCTGGGATTTCCATAGTCTTGCTGACAGGGTCGGTAGTGGTCCCGGGAATGTCTGACACAAGGGAGGCCGTATGTCCTGCGATGGCGTTGACAAGGCTTGACTTGCCGCTGTTACGTGCTCCCAGTATCGCTATATGGAGCCTTTCTGAGACTGGTGTTTTCATAAATATATCATTTTTTGTCATCCTGAGCGTCATTTTTTGTCATCCTGAGCGTCAGCGAAGGATCTGGACCTCCAGTGCTGTCTGTCATCCTGAGCGTCAGCGAAGGATCTGGAGTCCATTCCGGTGTCCCTTGACAGATTCTTCACTTCGTTCAGAATGACAGTACAGAATGGCAGTACAGAATGACAGTACAGAATGACAGTGCTTCGTTCAGAATGACAGTAGAACCGTTTGTTCAGAACCGGAAATCCCGCCTTCCGTTCCGGATTTCTTCCAGATGTCTGGCTGTCAGTTCCCTGACCATATCGCTGGAAATATTCTCCATCTCTTTCCGGATGGCCGCCAGCCCCTTTTCCTTGGTCTGCGGAGAGGCATAGTCATAGAGATATTCCATAAGTGTCATCAGCGCGTTCGGCTGGCAGCAGTCGGCTATCTTCCCTCTTTTCACCAGCGACATGAATCTGTCTCCTGTCCTGCCTTCCCTGTAGCAGGCGGTGCAGAAACTCGGGATATGCCCCAGATCCAGCAGCCAGCCGACAACTTCATCGAGAGTCCTCCTGTCGCTTATGTCGAACTGTGCCGTATCATTGTCTATATGCCGGCTCCCTCCACCGTCTGCATAGCCTCCCACGCTGGTACGCGATCCTCCGCTGATCTGTGATATGCCAAGTTCGAGTACCATCGCTCTTACTTTTTCGGACTCCCTTGTGGAGATGATCATCCCGGTGTACGGCACGGCGAGTCTCAATACAGCCACGATCCTGCAGAAAATATCGTCCGGAACGGCATTCGGGAAATCTCCTGTATCTATGCCATCCGCGGGACAGATACGGGGCACGCTGATGGTATGCGGCCCTACTCCGAACCTTGCCTCGAGATGCTCTGCGTGCATCAGCAGCCCCACAAGGTCATATCTCCAGGTATCCAGTCCGAACAGTACACCTATCCCTACATCATCTATCCCTCCCTGCATTGCCCTGTCCATAGCCTCTGTGTGCCAGGCGTAGTCGCTTTTAGGGCCGCTCGGATGCAGCTTCTCATAGTTCTTTCTGTTGTATGTCTCCTGGAACAGTATATAGGTGCCTATTCCGGCTTCCTTCAGTTTTCGGTAGTTTTCTATAGTTGTGGCGGCAATGTTCACGTTCACCCTCCTGATGGCGCCGTTGCGGTGATGGGTCCCGTAGATTGTGCCAATGGATTCGAGAATGTATTCTATCGGATTGTGCACAGGATCTTCCCCGGATTCGATGGCCAGTCTCTTGTGCCCCATATCCTGGAGTGCTGTCACTTCGGCCCGTATCTCGTCCTGTGACAGCTTTCTGCGAGGGATTCTTCTGTTCTTCGCGTGGTACGGGCAGTAAACACAGCCGTTTATGCACCAGTCCGAAAGATAGAGAGGGGCGAACATTACGATACGGTTCCCGTAGAGTTTCTTCTTTATCTGCCGGGCCAGAGAATATATCCTGTCGAGAAGGTCAGGTTCGCTGCATTCCATCAGCACCGCCGCCTCCCTGTGCGTCAGCCCCTTATACTCCTCCGCCCTGGATATGATGCTTTCCATCAAAGCCCGGTCGCGGCTGTGCTCCATAGCGTAGCTGACGGTTTCGAGAATCTCGCAGTCGTTGATGAACTCGTCTGCAATTTCAGATGCAGGGTCAAATGAATGTTTGAAATTTTCCATATCAAGTGTTTCAGGCTGGTTGCGGTGGTAAATTCCGCCTCAGGCCGGAAGCGGATACAAATTTACAAATATTGTCAGAAAATCACTATTTTTGTCAGACAGAGGGCATTCCGTTGCCGGTTTAACAGAATAAATACCTTGATTATGAGAATATTAAAATTGATTGTCTGTCTTGTCCTGCTTTTGTCCGGCATATCAATGCCGGCACAGGACAGTTCTCCGGTCAGTTTCACCGTAAGGCAGGAACAGATATCCGAAAAGGAAATACAGGTCATCTTTGAGGCTGAGATTGCCGCCGGATGGCACGTCTATTCGACTGATATGCCTGACGGCGGACCGATATCAGCATCTGTGACTGTAGAGTCCGCAAAGGGTGCGTCAGCGGATGGAAAACTGCAGTTCGCAGGAGAAGAGGTTACAGCTTACGACAGTATGTTCGGAATGGAAGTGCGTTATTTCGAAAAAAAGGTGACTTTCATTCAGAAATTCAGGATAAAGGGCAGACGTTGTGCCGTGAAAGGTTTCCTGGAATATGCTGCCTGCAATGATATGATGTGCATCCCTCCTGCAACCGTTGAATTTTCCGTAAAACTATAGACCGGCAGTATCACGTATCCAGGAATATATGACATCAAGTGCTTCCGTAGATACGGGGGCGCTTATTTTTGCATATTCATCAGGCGTCCCGTTCTCGCATGGCAGCAGAAGATGATTCAGACCGGGCAGTTCCACGGTGGTGACATTCCTGTTGTGACGGAGATATTTCCTTACGTTGTCAAGATTCTGCCTGCAGTTGACCATTACATCCTTTGTCCCGTTGACTGCCAGTACGGGAATCTTCACCTTGCTCAGATAGTCTGCGGGATTGTATCTGATGAAAAAACGGTACCAGGGTGTCGTGGCCTGCTGTGCATACATATAGATCGGATACCTGAAATGATCGTTTACGATACCTGTTATGCGTACGTATTCATCATCTGCGGCTTTCCATTCATAATATGCTTCATATAGGGCATTCGAGAGCGTAGTGCTGTCGGCATCCGCATATTCATACGCCGTATGGAACATAATACCGTTTATCTCGTCATATCTTTTCCTGTTTATGTCCGGTATCCCGTCAGTTGAGGCTACAATGTCCTTGTTCTGCTGTATGACGGAACTCAGGCCATCTGTCATAAGTCCGGCTATGGATATGAGGAATCTGATATCCTTGCATTCTGAAGCCGCTATAGAGCATGTCGCACCGCCTTCACTGTGCCCCAGTACACCGATTCTTCTCCTGTCAATGTCTTTTCTGGTACGGAGATATTCTACTGCAGCTATTACGTCCCCGGCAAAATCGGCAGTGGTGGCATCCTCGTATATCCCGTTGGATCCCCCGATGCCTCGGTCATCTACTCGGAGTACGGCTATTCCTCTGGAACTCAAGTATTCGGCTATCTCCTTGAAAATCTTGTGCCCGGCCATTGTACCATCCCGGTCCTGGGGATATGTCCCGGATGCTATTACTACGGCTGTATGCCTGCCTGGACTGTCAGGCAGAGTGAGAGTACCGGCATAGTGCAGGGAGTCCTGTCCGTAGAAAAGCACATCTTCGGACCGGAATCCGTCTTCCGTCTGCCGGGCGGATGCGATGCATACGCAGCACAGGAAGCAGCTGGCAAGGACCGCTCTGAATATCTGTCTCATTTCCTTATCTCTTCTATGATTATACTGATTTCATCTGCAAGGGCGCTTGGAGATCCGTAGTATCCTGTCGCTATCCACCGTACATTGCCTTCACCGTCAATTATCATTTTCTGCGGTATCCCGGAGAAATGGAACTGCCTTGCGTAGTATGAATAGACAGCCTGACGCTGTCCTTTTTCATCCGGATTGTCCAGAAGTACCTGGAAGTCATAGCCCTTTTCAGAGATGAAATCCTTTATTACCTTGACATAGTCTTTCCTGTTCTCCATTGTGGAAATGAAGAAGAAATCCACATCCGGATCGTCCCTGTATCTGTCTACAGCCATCTGCATACCTGGCATAGCCGCCTTGCAAGGCCCGCACCAGGTCGCCCAGAAATCCAGGACGATGATATGTCCTTTGAGTCTTGCCATATTCAATCTGCCGCCTTCAAGTCTGTCCAGCTTGAACAGTTTTGTCGGGACATTGATCATACTGGCAACAAGGGCTTCTCTCTGGGACTTCATAAGAGTTTCCGACTTCATAGAATTGACATATCCATCGAATTCATTCTCTGAACCTCCGTTCCTTACATATTCGGTTTTCAGGATATCCAGCATTTCCGGAGTGGCCTGGTTGTCGGATACTGCCGCATTGATCTGTGCGAGCGCCTCGTTCTCCCGTCCGTTCTTGCGGAGCAGCTTGACATAGAAATTGTTGAAATCAGCGTTCCCGCTTCCGAAATAAACGGACAGCGTATCCATCAGTGACATCGCATATGAATTTTCCCCGACTTCATCCAGAATCCTGGCGTAGTCAAGCCAGGCAGAGGCATTGTCTCTGTAGAACATTTCTTTCCATTCTTTCGGAGACCATACTTTCTCTGCTGCAATTCTCGGGCGGGACTGCATTTCTTCATATATCATCCTTGCATATGGATACAGCCTGTCTGCCGATACGTCGCCTCTCATATACGGGATCTGGACGATATGCCAGAAATACATTGCCAGATCCCTCCTGGGGGCTATGGAAAGGCATTTCTCGAGTCTCGAATAATCATTGTCCTTGATAATCGCATTGTAGATGTATATGCGGAAGAGATTGCTGTAGTAATGGTCGAACATATTGTCTTCCACGAAGGCATTCTGGAATCTTTCAGGAGGGAATCGCCGGATGAATTCCTCGAATCTGATATCGGAATCATCTTTCTGTCCTGACATGAACAGTTCACGTGCAGTCTTTTCCCTGAAGAACTCCCCATCAGGATAGCGCACAGACAGCCTTTCTTCTATGTCATCTCTCATAGTGGAATCAGGGAGTACGGATGATACAATCTGATGAGCCTGCATAAGCTGCCTTTCATTCAGCCTGTCTCCTTCAGAATCTCTGTCAAGCAGTGTCCTGATGTTCTTCTTCATGTCGGCCTTGGATACTGTGGAATCGCGCTGCATGGCCAGTGTGGCGTACCAGAA
>JADIMI010000015.1 GCA_017694845.1 Candidatus Cryptobacteroides intestinavium | reverse complement strand
TCGCACATCCGCTGCCTGAAATCGTGGATCTTGTCGGGGAGTTCCGCGCCGCACCTTGCTGCCAGCTGTGCTTCTACTGCGATGAAGAACTCGAGAAGAAGGTGCTGTCGCGGATTCCCGGCCTGTCTTCGGCAAGATGGTATCCTACATATGCCGATATAAACGTGACGGGAGTCGACAAGGGCCGAGGCATTGCAGAATTTGCGGAATATTTCGGCTTTACTGTATATGAGACAATGGCATTCGGGGATGGGGGCAATGATATCCCGATGTTGAAGTCAGCAGGGATCGGGATAGCGATGGGCAGTGCTTCCGAAGAAGTCAGGTCGGCTGCGGACTACGTCACGGATACAGTAGATGACGACGGGGTCGCAAATGCATTGCGGCATTTCGGACTTATTTCCTGATTATACTGAAAAAATCGGGAATTTTCACTATCTTCGCAACCTGAAATGTTGAATCTGTAAACATATCAGACACTATGGATAAAAAACTTGGCGCTACGCTCCGGCTGGAGAATGGTATGGAATTCAAAGGCTATTCTTTTGGCTACGAGCACTCCTGTGACGGCGAGGTGGTCTTTTCAACAGCGATGGTCGGATATCCCGAAAGTCTCACAGACCCTTCCTATTCAGGTCAGATCTTATGTGTAACCTACCCTCTTATAGGCAATTACGGTGTTCCAGATGAAGGAGTCGACGAGTGGGGGATCTCAAAGAATTTCGAGTCCGAGAAAATTCACGTGAGAGGGCTTGTCATTTCCGATTATTCCGAGAAATACAGTCACTGGGACGCGGTCAGGAGTCTCGGAGACTGGCTTAAGGAACAGAAGATCCCGGGTATTTACGGCATAGATACGAGGGAGCTCACCAAGGTGCTCAGGGAGAACGGTTCTATGCTGGGTATGATCGTGATTGATGGCGAGACCAAAAGTTTCCCTGTTCCTGACCCGAATCAGGAGAACCAGGTGGCAGTTGTCAGCTGCAGGGAGGTGATCCGCTACGGGCGCGGAGACAAGAAAGTCGTACTTGTAGACTGCGGTGTGAAGCACAATATCCTCCGCTGCTTCATCAGAAGGGGAGTGGAGCTCATCCGTGTCCCTTGGGACTATGATTTCAATACCATTGACTATGATGGACTGTTCATTTCCAACGGTCCGGGCAATCCTGAATTCTGTGACATTACTGTCCGTCACATCCAGGAGGCTATGACAAAGGGCAAGCCTATATTCGGGATATGTATGGGCAATCAGCTCCTGTGCAAGGCTGGAGGGGCGAAGACGTACAAATTGAAATACGGTCACCGCAGCCACAACCAGCCTGTGCGTATGGCAGGCACCAACAAATGCTTCATAACTTCCCAGAACCACGGTTTCGCTGTGGATAACAGGACGCTGGGCAAAGACTGGGAGCCTCTGTTCATCAATATGAATGATGACACCAATGAAGGCATCAGGCACAGGTCCCTGCCTTTCTTCTCGGCACAGTTCCATCCCGAGGCTTCAAGCGGCCCTACCGATACCGAGTTCCTTTTCGACGAGTTTATATCCAAATTATAAAGACTGAATTATGATTGACAGCAATATAAAGAAAGTGGTTATCCTCGGTTCCGGCGCCCTGAAGATAGGTGAGGCCGGGGAGTTCGACTATTCAGGCTCCCAGGCGCTGAAAGCATTGAAGGAAGAGGGGATAGAGACCGTCCTTATCAATCCGAACATTGCGACGGTCCAGACATCTGACCAGGTGGCCGACAAGATCTATTTCCTGCCCGTCACTCCGTATTTTGTGGAGAAGGTGATACTGAAGGAACAGCCTCAGGGGATCCTGCTTGCGTTCGGAGGACAGACGGCCCTGAACTGCGGAGTCGAGCTGTACAAGAGCGGAGTGCTCAGGGACAACAATGTGAAGGTACTCGGAACACCCGTACAGGCTATCATAGACACTGAAGACAGGGAGCTGTTCGTCGAGAAGCTCGACCAGATCAATGTCAAGACCATAAAGTCACACGCTGCCCAGACCCTTGATGAGGCGAAGGCGGCCGCAGCCGCGCTCGGCTATCCGGTGATAATAAGGGCCGCGTATGCCCTGGGCGGTCTTGGTTCAGGATTCTGCGACAATGAGACGGAGCTTGAAGAGACTTGTGAGAAGGCATTCTCTTTCTCTCCTCAGGTCCTTGTCGAGAAATCGCTCAAGGGCTGGAAGGAAATCGAGTACGAGGTTGTCCGCGACAAATATGACAACTGCATCACCGTCTGCAATATGGAGAACTTCGACCCGCTGGGCATCCATACGGGCGAAAGTATTGTGGTCGCGCCTTCACAGACACTTACCAATGCCGAATACCACTATCTGAGAGAACTTTCCATCAAGATTGTACGTCATATAGGAATAGTCGGGGAGTGCAATGTACAGTATGCATTCAACCCGGATGCGATGGACTACAGGGTCATCGAGGTGAATGCAAGATTGAGCCGTTCATCCGCACTTGCATCAAAGGCTACAGGATATCCGCTGGCCTTTGTCGCAGCAAAGCTCGGTCTCGGATACGGACTGTTCGACCTGAAGAACTCGGTCACAAAGACCACGCCGGCATTCTTCGAGCCGGCTCTTGACTATATAGTATGCAAGATCCCTCGCTGGGACCTTTCGAAATTCCATGGCGTATCTCGCAAGATCGGTTCATCGATGAAGAGCGTAGGTGAGGTGATGGCCATCGGGCGTTCTTTCGAGGAAGCGATCCAGAAGGGACTGAGAATGATAGGACAGGGAGCGCACGGATTCATCGGGAACAAGGAGCTCAAGGTCGCTGATGTGGATGAAGCCCTGAGAGAACCTACAGACAGACGTATTTTCGTAATCGCGAAAGCGATGCTTGCCGGATACACTGTCGACCAGATCCATCAGCTGACCAAGATTGACAGATGGTTCCTGGACAAACTTGAGAATATTGTCGCGACATACAGATCATTGCAGACGTATGATGCCTGCGAAAAGGTTCCTGTTGACCTGCTCCGTACAGCAAAGCAACAAGGTTTCTCAGATTTCCAGATCGCGAGGGCGGTATATAAGAATATGGATGTGGAAGATGCGCAGAAGATTGTGCGTCTGTTCCGCAAGGCGCACGGGATTGTGCCGGTAGTCAAGCAGATAGATACCCTTGCCGCCGAATTCCCGGCTGCGACCAACTATCTGTATCTGACATATAACGGAAGTTATAACGATATAAAATACGAACATGACCGTAGATCCGTAATTGTGCTCGGATCAGGGGCCTACCGTATCGGAAGTTCCGTAGAGTTCGACTGGTGTTCGGTCAATGCCCTGCAGACTATCCGCAACGAGGGCTACAGGGGAGTGATGATCAACTACAACCCCGAGACCGTATCCACAGACTACGATATGTGCGACAGGCTCTATTTTGATGAACTCACCTACGAGAGAGTGATGGATATCTATGAGCTGGAGCAGCCTCACGGGGTGATAGTCTCTGTAGGAGGCCAGATACCTAACAACCTCGCACTCAGGCTTGACGAGAGCGGTGTGGAGATTCTCGGCACAAAGGCGACAAGCATTGACAAGGCTGAAGACAGGCACAAATTCTCATCTATCGTGGACGCTCTGGGAATCGATCAGCCTAAGTGGAAGGAACTGACGACAATAGATGACATCAACGCTTTCATCGATGAGGTCGGTTTCCCTGTCCTTGTCCGCCCTTCCTACGTCCTTTCAGGAGCGGCGATGAATGTATGTTACAATGAAGATGAGCTCAGACGTTTCCTGGCGATGGCGGCAGAAGTGTCACAGAAGCATCCTGTCGTTGTCAGCGAATTTATGCAGAGATGCAAGGAGATAGAATTCGATGCCGTGGCGGATCGCGGAGAGGTCATCGCATACGCGATCTCCGAACATATAGAGTTCGCCGGTGTGCATTCCGGGGATGCGACAATCCAGTTCCCTCCTCAGAAGCTCTATATCGAGACTGTCCGCCGCATCAAGAAGATAGCAAAGAAGATAGCATCTGCGCTGGAGATTTCAGGACCTTTCAACATACAGTTCCTCGCCAAGGAGAATGCCATAAAGGTCATCGAATGTAACCTGAGGGCTTCCAGAAGTTTCCCGTTTGTGTCCAAGGTGTTGAAGATAAACCTCATAGAGCTTGCCACCAAGGTAATGCTCGGGCTCAAGCCGGCTCCTCCGCGCAAGAGTGCGTTTGATCTGGACTATGTAGGTATCAAGGCATCGCAGTTCTCATTCTCGCGTCTGCAGCAGGCTGATCCTGTGCTTGGTGTGGATATGGCTTCAACCGGAGAGGTCGGCTGTCTCGGGGACGATTTCAACGAGGCTCTTCTCAAATCCATACTTTCAGTAGGTTATGATATACCGTCGAAGAATATCCTTCTCTCTTCAGGGGATGCTCTCAACAAGGCGGACCTTCTCGGAGCGTGCAGGCTTCTCGCAAAGAACGGATATACTATATATGCGACTGGAGGCTCGTACAAATATCTGATAGAGAATGATGTCCCAGCAGAACGGGTGCTGTGGCCGAGCGAAGAGGATGATCCGGAGCTCAACAGTCACTATCCATCAGCATTGAAGATGCTTCAGGACAAGGAGATTGACCTTGAGATCAATGTGCCGAAGAACTTCACGCCTGTCGAACTGAAAAACGGATATATGCTCAGACGTGCAGCAGTCGACTTCAACATACCGCTGATTACCAACGCCCGTCTTGCCACTGCATTTATCAGGGCCTTCTGCGGTATGTCCAAGGATGAGATCCAGATCAAGTCCTGGGATCAGTATTGATTGTCATTCTGAGAATTACATATTATTCTGAATATTATATGTCATTCTGAGTATTATATGTCATTCTGAGTGAAGCGAAGAATCTGTATATCAAATTATAAAGGAAAATACAATGAAAAAGATCATTATTGCATTAGCGGCCGTAGCCGGAATAGTAGTAGCCTTATCCTCTTGCTGTCAGTCAGTTGACATAGCTGGAGAATGGTCTGTTACGGAAGTGGATGGGAATGCGCTTCCGGATCTTTGGGAAGGGCAGAAAGCCCCGTTCCTCAGTTTCGATCCTGCAGAGAACAGAATGCACGGAAACACCGGTGTCAACATCATCAATTCGACATACACCCTTGACGGAAAGAATCTTGAGATCGGCCAGGCGATGTCCACGATGATGGCCGGACCGGACGAATGGATGAAGACAGAGCGTGAAATAATCGATGCTCTCGGCACTGTAAAGACTGTCAAAGCCGTTTCATCTGAGAAGATCGAACTCCGTGACGACAGCGGCAAGGCAGTCCTTACGCTGGTAAGGAAATAGAATCATTTAAGTATTCTTCAGATATGCGCAGAGAGACTGACTTATAAAGAGTCTATTTAATCACCTGCGCATATCTGAATATATAAGGGACCGATTGTCCGGTTTCATATATCTATCTCTAACCAACATTCAGGGAATTACAGCTAAAACATTTTACCAATGAGAAAACATTTATTTATCGTGCTTTTGGCAACTTTGATGGTATCTCAAATAAATGAAACCTTATATCGCTCAGAATTCATTTACGAAGTCTGTCAGTAATTCGAGTTTTCCCGCCGTTGGATTGTCGTTATGCTTGACTTTTTAATGATAAACTGCTCACACCACAAATAATCATTTCTGTCACCATAGGCGCAGCCGCAGGTGGAGTGAAGGATCTGGAACAACAAAGGTATCCCCGTACCTGAGATCAACGGACCGCGAACATCGCGTTTTTGTAATCCATTGATATACAATATAATGCAAAATAACCTTGTTCGCGGTCCGTTGTCCCGGCTTTTTCCTTCAGATTCTTCGCTTCGCTCAGAATGACAATACAGAAAAATGTTCAGAAGGACAATGCAAAAACTGCTCAGAATGACAACGAAAGGATGTCTGACATACCGGTATCGGCATATACAGACATCCTCGTCTCCTGCTGTATTTGGCTGTTGACTTTCTGAAACCGTGGCCGCCCGTGGCCTCGTGAACGGGAGGGGCCCGCGCCGAAGGCGTGGGAGGGATTCAGTTTCAGAAAGTCAACAGGTCAATAGTCTTCATCCTTGTCCATATTCTGAAGGAAAGCCTCGTTGGTAGGATACTTGGCCATTCTCTCCTGAAGCAGTTCCATAGCTTCGATCGGAGTCATATCCGCAAGGAATTTCCTCGCTATCCATATACGGTTCGCCAGTTCAGGATTGTAGAGCAGGTCATCGCGGCGAGTACTTGACAGAGTCACATCCACTGCAGGGAAGAGTCTCTTGTTGCTGAGCCTGCGGTCAAGCTGGAGCTCCATATTGCCGGTTCCCTTGAATTCCTCATAGATCACATCATCCATCTTGGATCCAGTATCGGTCAAGGCTGTGGCAAGGATAGTGAGGGAGCCGCCTCCTTCGATGTTTCTGGCAGCACCGAAAAATCTCTTCGGCTTGTGAAGGGCGTTGGCATCGACACCACCGGAAAGCACCTTGCCTGAAGCAGGCTGCACGGTGTTGTAAGCCCTTGCAAGACGAGTGATGGAGTCAAGGAAAATCATTACATCGTGGCCGCATTCCACCATCCTTTTGGCCTTCTCCAGTACCATATTAGCCACCTTGACGTGTCTTTCCGCCGGCTCATCGAATGTCGAAGCGACTACTTCCGCCTTTACGCTGCGGGCCATGTCCGTCACCTCCTCAGGACGTTCATCTATCAGAAGGACTATCATATAGACTTCGGGATGATTGTCTGCGATAGCGTTGGCTATGGATTTGAGGAGCATAGTCTTACCGGTCTTTGGCTGGGCGACGATAAGTCCACGCTGGCCTTTCCCGATCGGGGTGAACATATCCACGATCCTGCATGAGAGATCGTTATGCCCGTTACCGAGAAGATTGAATTTTACATCCGGGAAGAGCGGAGTGAGAAACTCGAAAGGAACCCTGTCCCTGATGAATTCAGGAGTACGTCCGTTTACGTATTTTATCTTTACAAGAGGAAAATATTTGTCGCCTTCCTTTGGAGGACGTATCTCTCCGGTCACGGTATCTCCAGTCTTGAGGGCGTTTGCTTTTATCTGGTTCTGTGATACATAGATGTCGTCGGGAGAATTGAGATAGTTGTAATCGGAAGACCTGAGGAAGCCGTATCCATCCGGCATTATCTCCAGGACACCGGTCGCCTCCACCACGCCTTCGAATTCAAATCTTGGCTGCTGATACTGCTGGTACTGCTGCTGTCGCTGGTAGTTGTTCCCCAGATATCCTCCGTTCTGATGGTAATTGTTGCTGCCGTTGTAGGTCTGCTGCCTCTGATCTCCGTTTATACGCTCCCTTTTCCGGCGTATCTGCTGCGGCTGCATTTCACGGCCCGGTTCAGGCTGCCTTTCATAGGCTTCATTTTTCCTGGCATCATCTGACGGGGCATCTGCCCTTGTGCCATCTCCTGATTCCGGAGCAGTCGGTGCGGTCGTTTCAGTTATATTTTCCTTGGCATCTTCCTGCTGCGCGGCTGCCTGGTCAGGATTCTGTTTTTTCTGCCTTGGCTTGCGTCCTGGCCTCTTGGCTTTTGCAGCCTGCTGGTCCTGCTGATCAGAATTTCCGGCATTTTCTCCGGCCGGAGACATCTCCGGTTCACTCTCTGCCTGCGCAGCCGGACTCTCGGCTGGCTTCTGGACTTTCTTTTTGCGTGTCCTGGCTGTATTTTTCTCGGCGGCCGCATCCTGCTTCTTGTCTTCTGCGGCAGATATGCTCTCCTGCGCCGGTTCTGCCTGTGCAGCAGGCTGCGGAGCCACAGTCCTGTCCTTCTTCGGACGTCCTCGTTTCCTTTTTTCAGGCGCATTCTGCGCATCTATGACAGCCTCCTGGTCAAGAATCTCATAAATGAGCTCATCTTTGTCCTTCTTCTTCACGTTCTTGATCTTGAGGTCGTTTGCAATAGCCTGCAATGCCTCAAGATCCATCCCCTTCAGCTCGAAAATTTTGTGCATATTTGTATTATAAATGATTAAAAAATTCTGACAGATCCACGAAAGGATTTGCAAATTTATATAAAAAACATTAAAAAACAACCCTCTGCTGCCAATACAGCAATGTTTTTTCCGTTTTCTACAATTAAATTTATGTTTTTTAGAAATTATCCCAGTAGCTGTTGCTCTTCTTGAATCTCAACAGATCCGCGAGGGCGGCCGCATTGGCGGCGATCCTGAAACTCCAGGACTGCCAGGTACCGGTCGGAACCCAGGACACGGATATATTGAAACAATGCAGGTCATACGTGGCGCTGAGCTGTGTAGTCGTCATCTTCATCGCCATCAGGTCGAAGCCTGTCGTCAGATTGAGCGCCAGCGCCGGCGTGAGTTTGACATTGCCTGATATTCCGAGCGTCTGGGTATATCTGTGGTTTGTAAGAAGCTGGTACGATGCCGCCGAATATGAACGGCTGTAGTTGAATGAATAGTTCAGGTTCACCGACCACGGGGCATTAGGATTCATATAGTACAGCCAGCCGCCTGGTATATATTCTCCCGTGACAGGATGATAGTATATCCTGGTATAGTTGTCGGCAGGATTGCCTCCGGCCTGCGCCGTCCCGTCATTGCCGTTTATCTTTCCTTCCCCCGAGAATGAATACGACAGCGAGAGGCTGGCGTTTGTCAGCCTGAGAGGTTTGTCCCAGCCGTAGACGCTGCCGTTGAACCGGTTGACAGTAGCGTAGGTCCTCTCTCCCGTAGGTACTACGGCATACGGACTGAAGTTGGCGTTTCCGCTGACTCCGACCTTGCCGAACACCGATGTCGATAGGGAAATGCCGATATTGCTCATATTCAGTGAGTCGGCAAGGAAATTATATCCGGTGTTCAGTGACAGGTTGTCTATCAGCTTTATCTTCTTGGTGCCGGTGCCCGTCGTGTCCTGCAGGTCTCTGACTTTAGCCTCGAGATTGTTCCCGATTGTCAGGCTCATACTTGCAGTCTTGCCACGTCCGGGAGCGGAATACAGCTGACCTGTATATATGTTATAGTCGGTGCTGTGGGCGACACCGTTGTTGTCGACATAGTTCAATGTCCTGTAACCGTTGAAATACGTAGCCTTCTCCGGACTGAACGAGAAACTGACAGAAGGCGTGATCACGTGCCTTATGGCCTGCAGTTTATGATGTTTCCCGAAATTGAACAGACCGTACAGCCTTGTACTGGCGGATATTCCTCCTGAATAGTTGTGGGTCGCCCCGAAATGGTTGAACATTCCGCTGTCTACCTCTTCTATGCTGTCTGTCTCGGGATTATACACCTGGTCGGTCTTGCGGAAGAACCAGTTCATCGAGTAGCTTATACTCGGGGTGAAATTGATATATTTGAACAACGTGAAATTCGGCAGGCCGATCTGGAAATTATGCGTCATACCGTTCTGGAACTTGTCCCAGAATCCCGGCTGGTTGAATTCGGACGCCTTGAAATTTATCTTGTTCTGCAGGGTGGTGTTATATCCTAGCGAGAAGTCCTCGTAGAACTTTTTCTTTCCGACCCTGTTTTTCTGCTTGAACGGGTAGAAACGGCTGACAGAGAGTGTGACGTTCGGCAGGGTGAATGCATACGAACTGTCCCGGGAGCTCTGGCTGTGCAGGGCGTTCACGGAAAGGTTTATTTTGCCTCCCCAGTTCTTTGACCAGGATATTGAAGATGAAATCTGGTTCTGGAGAGCCTCCTCGACAGATGTGGAGTTGTATCTGTTGTTGGATGGGCTGGAAAAGTTGACAGATGCACTGAATGACATTCCCGGGTTCGCCTTGGAATCCTGGGAATGGCTCCATCTTACAGCGAAGTTCCTTGTCTGGAAGAAGTCCTCGCTGCCTTTTTCTCCGGTCTGGTCGTTGGAATATGTGAGAGCAAAGTTGCCGTTGCATTTGTAGTTGACCTTATACCTGGAGTTTACATCCACCGCCCAGGATCCGAGCGTGAAGATATCTCCGGTCAACGAAAGGTCGAAATAGTCGCCGATTACGAAATACATTCCCACATCTCTTATGAAGAAGCCTCGCGATGCCTCCTCTCCGAATGTCGGCATAAGGAATCCTGTCGCCCTGTCTGGACGTTTGGGAATGAATCCGAACGGAAGCACTACAGGAAACAGGGGCACATCCTCTATGACCGGATAGGCAGGGCCGAAGACAGTCCTCTGTGACGGCTTCGTCATCACCTTGGCCGCCGTGAGATGCAGATAGTAGTGTGGATGTTCGCAGTCGCAGACAGTGTATTTGCCTTTTGTGATGTTTATCGACTGGTCAGGCATCATCTTGATGTTCTGTCCGTGCAGGATACCTTCCGATTCCTGGGTTATCATATTGGTGATACGCGCCTTGCGGGTCTCGAAATTGTACCTGACCTCTTCCATCGTATAGGTCTTGCCTCCATCCTCCATTGTCGGCTGACCCACCCACGCCCCTGTCGTGTCCTTCGTGCCCCTGGCATATACGGTCTGCTTCTGCATATCGTATTCCATATAGTCAGCGGTCAGTTTCATTGTACCGTATGTCACGGAGACATCCCCGTAGTAGTATATCATCCGTTTCCCGTCAGAGAAATCCTCGATGATGGAATCCTTGGCCGCCGAGAATGCCGGCTGTTCGAGAGAACTCTTGCTCAGCAGATCGATAGAGTCCCGTCTGGCTATCGAATCCGCCCGTGCCGTCGAATCCCTGACAAATTTTATCGAGTCCATTATGGCCCGCATCGAGTCCGTCATCTGGACTGTGTCATTCACATTCTCCGTCCTCTCAACATTTCTGAGCCTGTTCCTTCTGGACCTTCTGTCATCCTGTGAAGATACGGAAAAAGAGCTGATGACCGACAGCAGTATCACTATCGACAGCAGCTTCTCCCAAGAGGACATCTTATTTCCTGGCCCGAACAGCGACATCTGAGTCTGGTTATATAATGCCTCGACGGGCTTTTGATATATATGAATTAAGATTCATTCTATTCGTCAAATAAGCTTTTTTTGCTATTTTTGCAAAACGCAAAATTAAGATTAATTTCAATCATTACCAAATTGAGTTGAAAATATGCATGTCTCCATAAAATATATTGCAGCCTGTCTTCTTGCCTTATGTCCGGTACTGACAGCCGGTGCCGTATCGGCGGGGATGCCGGAGAAATCAGACCTTAAGCTGAAAACCGTTGTCATAGATGCAGGCCACGGAGGAAAAGATGCAGGTGCGGTCAGCGCGGACAGAAAGACTTATGAAAAGAACGTGACGCTCGCCATAGCCAAGCTGCTGGGGCAGAAGATATCCTCTGCATATCCTGATGTGAAGGTCGTATACACCAGGACTACCGACAGATATGTGACTCTCAACGACAGGGCGGAGATAGCCAACGACAGCCATGCCGACCTGTTCATATCCATACATATCAATTCCTTCTCCAAGCCTTCCCCGAACGGGTTCTCTGCCCATATCCTCGGGCAGTCGAGTGACAGGAACAAGGATCTGTTCTCGTTCAACCAGGAACTCTGCCGCAGGGAGAATTCCGTGATCCTGCTCGAGGAGGACTATGCGACAAAATATCAGGGGTTCAATCCGGACAACCCGGAATCATTCATTATGTTCAACCTGATGCAGAATGCTTTCTACGAGCAGAGCATACTCTTCGCTGCCGAGGTGGATTCCGAACTGGCAAAAGGACCTTTCCGTACAGACAGGGGCATATCCCAGAACCCTTTCTATGTGCTCTGGAAGACCGCAATGCCGGCAGTGCTGCTTGAACTCGGGTTCATCTCCAACCCGGCGGACCTGAAGATACTCAATTCCGCATCCGGACGGGAGCAGATCGCCGCCAGACTCTTCAATGCATTCTCCAGTTTCAAGAAGAAGTACGATGGAAGCGTGGACTATTCCGTGGATGCCGGAAAGACGGATGCCGCCGTCCAGGCTCCGGAAGCAGCCCCGTCTGTAAATCAGGCGGATGCGTCATACGGGGTGCAGATACTTGTACTCAGCAGGCGCCTCAAGGACGGGGACAGGGCTCTCAAGGGATACGATGCCGAAGTCTATCCGGCCGGCAGAATGTATAAATATATTATAGGTATATCTTCCACCGAGGCCGAGGCCCGGAAGACGCTTGCCTCCATACGGAAGAAGTTCCCGGATGCCTTTGTCGTCAGGATAGAGGACGGGGCTGTCACCCGTCTGTAGCTATCATTTCTGGACACGAATTTACAAAAACATTCATATGAAGATCAGCAGAGAATTCAAAATAGGAATTTTTGTCATTGTAATACTGGCGGTGTCTTTCGCCCTGATCAACTTTCTCAGGGGAAAGGATATTTTCAACAGGGAAATGACCCTTGTCTCCCGTTTTGATGATGTGGCCGGTCTGGTTCCATCCGCTCCCGTATACGTAAAAGGATACAAGGCAGGAACTGTCACCGAGGTCGAATACGATCAGGAAACCGGAGACTTCGAGGTCGAGTGCTCTGTCCTGCGCCAGTTCAGAATCCCGAAAGATTCCAGGATGACGCTGTACAGTGTCGATATTATGGGAGGGAAGGGCATAAGGATCGATCTCGGTGTGTCGGAAGAGTATGCACGAGACGGTGATGAACTCACACCGGTCTTTGAAAAGGATATGATTTCATCCCTGTCATCCGGCATCGGGCCTCTGGTGAAGAAAGTGGAGTGTGCGGTCGACAGTCTCGGGGCTGCCGTGTCCAGCCTACACAGGCTGCTCGCTGCGGCTGACCCGGGCTCCATTTCAAGGACCCTGGCTCATCTCGAGGCCACAATGGCAAACGCGGAGAATGTGTCTGCCGAAATCAACGGACGTTCTGCAGAGCTGACTTCCTTCATCGACAATCTTGACAACGTCTCCGCGAAGCTTTCCGTGATTATGGAGAAGGCAGACACGACTGTCAGCAATATCAACGGTGTAACGGCGGCTCTGGACAGGAGCGACATTGAAGGTCTCGTAAGATCATTCCGTACGCTTCTCGACAAAGTCCAGGACACCGATGGCAGCATCGGCAGGCTGATGACCGAGAGTGAGATATACGACTCCATCGATGAGCTTCTTTCGGATATCGACACCCTTGTCCGGAAAATAGAGGAAAATCCGAAGAAATACCTGAAGATATCGGTCTTCTAAGAGATACAAGCGTCTGGATGAGGCCTTCGGACGGATTATGTAATTTAGAATAATTCAAAATTATAAATCTTTATCAAATAACAGGATTATCGTTTTTCTGTGATTATAATACGTTGAGTTATAATATTTTATAAAATAAACGTTTCACGTTTTCCGAAACGGATAGATGTAATTTATTTCATTATTGCAATAGAAAAAAGATTTTTTTGTAACTATTTTTTCACCATCTTTGTCATCCCTTTCGGAAGGGGGTGTATTTAAACCTAAAAATCAAAATCTACAGATGGTGCAGGACAGACATATAGCAGTTTGGAACGGGTGTCTCAAGGTGTTTGAACAGATACTTGAGCCTCAGCAGTTCAATACCTGGTTCAAGCCAATCCGTCCTGTGTCAATGAATGATGCGACTCTGACGGTGGAAGTGCCTTCCGAATTCTTCCGGGAATATATCGAGGAATATTTTCTTGATGTCATCAAGAAAGTCATCAAAAGAGAGATAGGGTCCGAGGCCAGGCTGAACTATATGGTCAGACCTGTCTCCGTCCAGCCTCCTATGACTTATCCGGCTGCCCACGGGCAGGTCCCCGTAAACAAGACGATCTCGGTGTCGACCTACTCGCCGGCAGCCAATCCAGGTCCCTTCGTATATCCGGGGACGCAGAGGGTGCAGGTCAATTCCCAGCTCAACCCTGTCTATTGTTTTGCGAACCTTATAAAGGGAGAGTGCAACAGAATGGGAATCACTGCCGGTGAAAGTATATCCATCGCTCCCGGCAAGACCGCATTCAACCCTCTTTTCCTTTTCGGAGGTCCGGGCCTCGGCAAGACTCATATCGCCCAGGCTATCGGTATAGATATCAAGGAGAAATTTCCTGAGCTTGTAGTGCTGTACGTGGCCGCGAACAAGTTCAAGACACAGTATATGGATGCAGTGGTCAAGAACAGGCTCACGGACTTCCTTGCCTTCTATATGAAGATGGATGTGCTGATTGTGGATGATATACAGGAGCTGGCCACACCGGGGACACAGAACGCTTTCTTCCATGTGTTCAACCACCTGCATCAGAACAGCAAGCAGCTGATTTTCACGTCGGACCGCCCGCCGGTAGACCTGCATGACTTCGAGGAGCGGCTTCTGTCGAGGCTCAAGTGGGGACTGTCCGTCGAGCTTCAGGCCCCGGACTATTCCACAAGGCTGGCAATGCTGAAAGCCAGAAGTTTCAGGGAAGGGGTGAAATTGAGCGATGATGTGCTTGTGTTTCTGGCTACAAGGATACGCAGCAATTTCAGGGAGCTCGAAGGAGCGCTTATCTCTCTGATTGCCAATGCGACTCTGGCACACAGGGAAGCTACGGTCGAACTCGCGGAGAAGATTACGGAGAAGATCGTAGGGGAGCAGACAGAGGATATGACCGTAGAGAAAGTGAAGAATGTGGTGTGCGAATATTTCAATATATCCCAGGAGACACTGCTCTCAAAGTCCAGAAAACGCCAGATAGTACAGGCCAGGCAGATTGCAATGTATATGACAAGACAGCATATCAACTGCTCGCTTTCCACGATCGGTGCTGAACTCGGAGGGAAGGACCACGCGACCGTTCTGCATGCCTGCACTACGGTGTCTGACCTGATGTCGACTGACAGGACTTTCAAGCAGTATGTGACCGATATCGAGAAAATGCTGTCATCCGCAAGATAAAGACATTTCCCGTACTGGGAACAACATATTGTTATATGGATTCCAACAGAGTTCTTGATATTTTCAAGGAGATCACCCGTGTCCCCCGCGAATCGGGACACGAGGAGCTCATCATAGCCTATCTTCAGAATTTTGCAGCTGTACATTCGCTTGAATGCCGGACGGATGAGGCGGGTAACATTGTCATAGTCAAGCCTGCTGCACCTGGCAAGGAGGATGTTCCGACCCTTGTACTGCAGAGCCATTCCGATATGGTCTGCGAGAAGAGGTCCGGAGTTGACCACGACTTCTCCAGAGATCCCATAAGATATGAAATCAGGGACGGCTGGATGATCGCTCCCGACACTACGCTCGGTGCAGACTGCGGGATAGGTATCGCCGCAGAACTCGCCCTTCTGGAAAGTCCCCAGCCTACAGGCAGGATTGAATGCCTGTTCACTGTCTCCGAGGAGACGGGACTCGACGGCGCGAAGTCTCTGAAACCCGGTTTCATAACCGGCAGGACTCTCCTCAATCTTGATTCGGAGGATGAAGGGGAACTGTTTGTCGGCTGTGCAGGGGGAGTGGACACTACAGCTGTCTTCAGATACGGGATGACAGAACTGCCGGAAGGCGCAAAGCTTCTGTCTCTGCGTATCTATGATGCCATCGGAGGGCATAGCGGAGATGATATCAATAAGGGCAGGGCTAATGCCGTGCAGCTGCTCGCCCGTTTCCTCTACAGGGAGCTGGGTATGTACGCTCTGTGCCATATAGATGGCGGGAACAAGAGAAACGCGATAGCCAGGGAGGCATCATGCGTAGTGGCGGTCAGAGGCGATGGGGCTGATATACGCAGGGATTTCGTACAGTTTGCAGAGGAGATAAGAGAGGAATATGCAGCGACAGAGCCGGATCTCAAGCTGGAATGCAGCGATGCGGCCGGTGAGTATATGATGATTCCGGATTTTGATGCCCAGAGACTTGTGTCCGCACTGGTCGCCGCACCGCACGGTGTGCTTGCCATGAGCCAGGAGATTCCCGGGCTTGTAGAGACGTCATCCAATCTGGCTGCGGTCAGAATGGAGGCAGATGGGACTGTCCGCGTCATTTCAAACCAGAGGAGTTCCGTGGACTCCGCCTGCAGAGCCGCTGCAGAGAAGATGCAGGCCTGTATGGAACTGGCGGGAGGCGAGGTGACAAACGAGAATGCATATCCAGGCTGGAAACCTGATCTGGATTCGCATATACTTGAAGTCGCCCGACAGACCTATAAGGAACTTTTCGGCACCGAACCTGTGGTCAGAGCCATCCATGCCGGTCTTGAATGCGGACTTTTCCTTGACATCTATCCAGATCTGGACATGATTTCCTTCGGCCCGACTCTCAGGGGAGTCCACGCACCGGGAGAAAGGCTTGACCTGACATCTCTGGACAAGTTTGTGAAACTGCTGGACAGTATAGTCAACGATTTTAAATAGGATCTGATATGGTGAAGGTCGCCCCATCAATGCTGTCTGCTGATTTTCTGCATCTGGAAAAGGATGTGGATATGGTCAACGCCAATGCAGACATATTCCATCTGGATATTATGGATGGGACTTTCGTCCCTAATATCTCTTATGGATTTCCTGTTGTGGAAGCAATCGCTTCCAGGGCCAGCAGACCGCTTGATGCGCATCTGATGATAGTCCATCCTGAAAAATATGTAGAACGTTTCGCCAGGGCCGGAGTGGAGATGCTCAGCTTTCACCTTGATGCTGCCGGTGATCCATCCGGGGTGCTCGGCCTGATAAGGGAGAACGGGATGAAACCGGGCCTTGCGATCAATCCTGACATTGAAGTGGACCGGCTCTTCCCTTATATCCGGGAATGCGGTTTCATCGTCATTATGTCTGTCTTTGCAGGATTCGGCGGTCAGAAATTCATTGAATCCACATACGGAAGGGTGGAGCGGCTGAAAAAAGAGATCCTCTCCCAGGGGGCGGACTGTGCGATAGAAGTGGATGGCGGAGTCTCTCCGGACAATGCCTCCGCCCTTGCCGATGCCGGTGCAGACATTCTTGTGGCCGGAAGTTCAGTGTTCAGGGCAGCGGACCCTGCCGCCGCGATACGTGCCATCAGGGGGTGACCCGCTCATCTATCACATATTTTATCTCCTTGAAGGCGAATTCTCCGGTCCTGCCATCATCCGTCTTCACTTCCAGACAGCCGTCAGCGGCTATTCCGGTGATCTCGGCATAGAACAGTCCATCCTTCGCACTGCTGTACAGATGTCTTTCTCCCCGCCTGTACATTCTTTCCAGGTACATTCTTCTTATAATGGCCTCGCCATCCGGAAGGGCAAGTATGTCAAGAAGCGCATCCAGTTTCTCCAGATATATCGGAAGCTCTGATTCCGGAAGAAACTCCATACCCGTCTCCAGTTTCACTGAAGTCGGATTCGGCACATCGGAGGGGAAGACGGTCTGTGCAAGGTTGATCCCTGTCCCGACTACGCTCCATTTCAGCAGTCCGTCACTGATGCAGTTTTCGATAAGTATACCGCATATTTTCCGGTCTGAACAGTATATGTCATTGGGCCATTTTATCTTTGAGCCTATACCCTTTGTCTCGAGGTATCCTGATACAGCCAGAGCCGCGACTTCACTGATGACAAACTGTCCGGAAGCCGCGACCGGAGGTATTCCGTCAGAACCAGGGCGGATTACAACGGAGAAGGTGAGGTTCTCCCCGGCATCCGCAGTCCAGCGGTTTCCTCTCTGCCCCCTTCCGGCTGTCTGCTCGACAGCGGCGATGACTGACAGATTGTCAATGTCAGATATATGTCTGGCAGCCTCTGAATTCGTGGAATCTATTGTCCTGTGCCATATTATATGGTAGTCCCTTTTCATTGGTGCGGATTTTGTGTATATTTGCGGTCGCAAAAATAACAATAATAATTTACGGATGGACAATAATGAAGTGAAGGTCATTGCTGATGCGATGCTGGAAAAGAAAGGTAAGGGTGTAGTATCGCTTGACCTGAAGAAGATAGGTTCTGCCATATCGGATTATTTCATAGTATGCAACGCTGATTCGGGCACGAACGTCCTTGCCATTGCAGACAATGTGGAGGACAGAATGATCGAGCTGTGCCACAGGAAGGTGGTCCGCAGTCAGGGAAGGGAGAACGCAATCTGGATAATACTTGATTACGGAGACATAGTCGTGCATGTTTTCCAGACGGAATACAGGGCTTTCTACCGGCTGGAAGACCTCTGGGCAGATGCAGCCAGAACAGAATTCAAGGACGAATAACAGGGAAATGCAAATGGACAGCAACAGCCGTAACGGCAATAATTCGGGAGACAGCGGAAAGGGCAGGAAGGAGAACAGGGAGAAGAAGACAATCAAGATGACATTCAATATGTCGTGGTTGTATATCCTGCTGATTTTCGGCATTATATGGATGTTCTTCAACCAGGGCGGTGCCAATCCTCAGAAAATAGAGTGGGCAGATGTCAAGGAGATGGTGGAGGCCGGGGATGTCAAGGAGATAACTTTCATAAGAAACGATTTCGAAGGGAAGGTCACTATGCGTCCTGACAGACTGGAGAAGTATGCCGACAGGTTCGGCGGGACGGTGCCTTCAAAATCCCCGCATTTCTTTTTCCTCGTGTCAAGCAGTTTCAATGCCGAGGAGATGTTCTCGCAGCTGAATGATTCCCTGCCGGAAGCCGACAGGTTCAAGGTCATAATCGAGAATGACAGCAAGATGTGGAGCACTGTCCTTGAATGGCTGCTTTTCCCTATACTGCTGATCGCGATGTGGTATTTTATGTTCCGCGGAATGAACAGGAACATCGGCGGCGGGGCCGGGGGGCCGGGCGGCATATTCAATGTCGGCAAGTCGACAGGCAAGCTTGCGGAGAAGAACAGCATCAAGGTGACATTCAAGGATGTGGCCGGGCTCTACGGAGCGAAGGAAGAGATAATGGAGATTGTGGATTTCCTCAAGAACCCTCAGAAATATACAGCTCTCGGAGGAAAAATTCCTAAGGGCGCCCTGCTGGTAGGGCCTCCGGGTACAGGAAAGACCCTGCTGGCCAAGGCTGTGGCAGGGGAGGCGAATGTCCCGTTCTTTTCGATTTCCGGTTCTGATTTCGTGGAGATGTTCGTCGGTGTGGGTGCATCGAGGGTGCGTGACCTGTTCCGTCAGGCAAAGGAGAAGGCCCCGTGCATTGTATTCATCGATGAGATAGATGCCGTAGGACGCGCCAGGAGCAAGAACGGTGGATTCTCTTCGAACGATGAGAGGGAGAATACTCTCAATCAGCTCCTGACAGAGATGGACGGTTTCGATTCCAATTCCGGAGTCATTATCCTTGCTGCTACAAACAGGGCGGACATACTTGACAAGGCTCTTCTTCGTGCCGGACGTTTCGACCGTCAGATCCACGTGGATCTTCCTGACCTGAAGGAAAGGGAGGAGATATTCAATGTGCATCTGCGCGGGCTCAAGCTTGCAAAGGATTTCGATGTGACTTTTCTCGCAAAGCATACGCCGGGCTTTTCCGGAGCTGACATAGCCAATGTCTGCAACGAGGCGGCTCTCACTGCCGCAAGACGCGACAAGAACGAGATAGACAGGCAGGATTTCCTGGATGCGGTCGACCGGATCATCGGAGGTCTTGAGCGCAAGGACAAGATCATCACTCCGGAGGAGAAGAAGTCTATAGCTCATCACGAGGCAGGGCACGCGACCGTAAGCTGGATGCTGCCGTATGCCAACCCTCTGTTCAAGGTGACGATAGTACCGCGAGGCCAGTCTCTCGGTGCGGCGTGGTATCTGCCGGAGGAGCGCCAGCTTGTCACGAGGGAGCAGATGTACGATGAGATGTGCTCTCTCATAGGCGGCAGGGTGGCCGAGGAGATTGTCAACGGACAGCCGTCGACAGGTGCACTGAACGATCTGGAAAGGCTCACCAAGATGGCTTACGCAATGGTGACTTATTACGGTATGAGTGACAAGGTGGGTACTGTATCCTATTATGACTCTACCGGGTCGAGAGGCTTCGAGCTGGGCAAGCCGTACAGCGAGAAGACAGCCGAGATGATCGACAGCGAGGTGAAGGATCTGATACAGTTCATCCATGACAGGACAAGGAAGATTCTTGACGAGAACAGGGATGGATTCCTGGCGATAGCGGCTCTTCTTCTCGAGAAGGAAGTGATCTTTGCCGATGACCTGGAAAGGATACTCGGTCCGCGCAGGGGAGCGGAAGTTTCCGTTATGGATGACACGGACAGTAAGGAAGCCGAGGCAGATGAGAAGGCCGAGGAAAAAGGCGGGGACAATGACGTGACCGAAACGGGAAAGGAAAATTAATGAGGCTATGAAAAATCTGGTCGTCAGGACTCTTTCAGGAATAGGATTCCTTGCAATTATGATCGGCGCCCTGCTGTGGTGCAGGTTCTCCTTTGCGGCACTTATGCTGTGGATCACGGGGATGATGATGTTCGAGTTTTTCAGGATGACCATGGGGTCATCCTACAGGTTTTCACAGCTGCTGGCGATACTGGCTGCTGTGACGCTTTTTGTGCTCACATTCCTGTTCAAGAGCTATGATATCCCCGGTATGCTGGTCATATTGTCCATCATACCGATATTCATCGTGATGATAGACTCTCTCTATGTAAAGGACAAGACGGAATTCGGCAAGTTCGCCAACCTTTATACGGCCATTCTGTATATCGCAGTACCTATGGCCCTGACCAATTTCGCCGTGTTCGACAGCAGGGGAAACTATGATGGAATGCTGCTTCTGTGTTTCTTTGCCATCATCTGGGGCTCTGATGTAGGCGCCTATGTGTTCGGGTGCACCCTGGGACAGAAATATGGAAAGAAACTGTTCCCGGAGATATCCCCAAAGAAGTCCTGGATCGGATTCTGGGGCGGCTTCGCAGTCGCGATTCTCGTGGCCGTAGGCCTGCACTATGCCGGGCTGCTCGGGCTCTCTCTCGTGAAGTCCATAGCTATCGGCGTGGTCATCAATATATCCGGAGTCTACGGGGACCTTATTGAGTCTCAGTGGAAAAGACACTATTCAGTAAAGGATTCCGGCAGCAGCATCCCCGGACACGGGGGATATCTGGACAGGTTCGACAGCGCGCTGACCGCACTGCCGATGGGTATAATCTTTATGGAAATGACCAGGCTGTTATAGACTGTTTCCTATGTCAAAGATTTTTTATAGTTTTGCAGTTTGAATCATAGAAACTTATGACTATACACAAGGATGGTCTTGGAACTATAGCCGCGATATGGCTTTTCTGCGGGCTGCTGATATATCTCAGCCTGCATTTTATTGCATATCAGTTCATTTCATATCCAATATCCGCCATCCTGATATTCTTTATGATATTCGTATTCTTCTTTTTCAGGGTCCCGAGAAGGCAGACGGCGGAAGGAGAGAATGTCGTGACATCAGTGGCTGATGGAGAAGTTGTCATCATAGAGAAAGTCTACGAAACGGAATATATTAAAGGCGAATGTATCCAGGTATCGGTCTATATGGATTTCTTCAATGTCCACGTGAATTTCTGGCCGATATCGGGAGAAGTGACCTATTATAAGTATCACCCCGGGAAATATCTTCTGGCCTTTCTTCCCAAGGCGTCGGAACTGAACGAGCACACCTCGATAGCTGTCAGGAACGGCTGCGGGGAAGTGTTCTTCAAGCAGCTTGCCGGAACCTTCGCCAGAAGGATTGTCTGCTATGCCAAAGTCGGGCACTATGAGACCAAGGGAACACAATGTGGAATAATCAAGTTCGGCTCGCGAATAGATATGTATCTCCCGCTCGGGAGCGACATCAAGGTAAATATCGGGGATGAGGTGAGAGCCTGCGAGACTGTCATCGCCGAATTAAAGAAATAACTATGGATGAAATTTTTATTATCCTTCTTCTTATTCTTCTGAACGGATTTTTTGCAATGTCCGAGATCGCGTTGATCTCTGCCAGGAAATCGAATCTTCAGGCTGACGCCGACAAGGGCAACAGCAATGCGAAAAGAGCATTGAAGCTGGCTTCCGACCCGGACAAGTTCCTGTCAGCCGTACAGATAGGAATCACGCTTATCGGAATCCTCACCGGTATCTTTTCCGGTAACAGGATAGCAGCGGAGTTCGCCGATGTCTTTGAGAGGGCAGGGATGTCTGTCGGAGCGGCCGATTCTCTGGCAAAGGGAATAATCGTTGTCATAGTCACCTTCCTTACACTGATTTTCGGGGAGCTTGTGCCTAAGAAGATCGGGATGAGCGCCTCCGAGAAAGTGGCCAAGTTCGTTTCCGGGCCTATGCGGTTCATATCGGTAGTGGCATCACCGTTCGTGTGGATCCTGTCCAGGACGACTCATCTCATATCCAGGGCGCTCAGGCTTCAGAACCAGGAGACAAAGGTTACGGAGGAGGAGATCCGCTCCATTATACAGGAAGGTACGGATGAAGGCGAGGTGCTTCCTATGGAGCAGGATATCGTCGAGAATGTCTTCACCCTGGGAGACCAGAAGGTCAGCACGATAATGACGCACAGGAGCGACATCGTATGGCTCGAGAAAGAGATGGATGAGAGCGAGGTCCGCAAGACTATAGAGGAGAATCTATACGAGGAGTACCCTGTAGCTGACGGTGATCTTGACCACGTGATAGGAGTGCTGAGTCTCAAGGATTTTGTCCTCAATCTCGGGAAAGGCTCCTTCAATCTGGAGAAGATGATGCACGAGCCGGTATATTTCCATGAGAATATGAACGTGTATACGGTGCTCGAGGAAATGAAGAGCAGGCACGTCAGCAGGGCTCTCATATGCGATGAATTCGGCCTCTGCACCGGAATAATAACATTGAAGGATATAATCGAGGAACTTGTCGGAAATGTCAATGATCACGGAGAGGAACCGGATATCGTGGCCCGCCAGGGCAATGATGGCTGGCTGGTTGACGGTCAGTGTCCTATCTACGATTTTCTCCGGCACTTCGATCTTGACGATGATCTTCTGGAAGATGCGGAATATACAACCGTCGCCGGACTTATCCTCGATGAGCTGGACCACGTGCCGGTGGCAGGGGAGAAAGTGGACTGGAACGACTTCTCCTTCGAGGTCGTGGATATGGATGGAGCAAGGATTGACAAGGTGATTGTCAAGCAGATTCCTCAATCAGTTCCAGAAGACGGTCAATAGCCTCTGTCTCTGGAACGTGCATTGCTACCGGAGTCCTGCCTCTATATATCGTCACTTTGTGGTTGCCTTCTCCGACGTAGCCCCAGTCGGCATCCGCCATTTCTCCGGGCCCGTTGACAATGCATCCCATCACGGCTATCACCATTCCTTTCAGGTGGGCTGTCCTTCTCTTGACTTCGTTGAAAGTCTCTTCAAGATTGTACATCGTCCTTCCGCATCCAGGACAGGCGATATATTCAGGTCTGTAGAAACGGCGTCTGGAAGCCTGCATCAGTTCATCCACAAGATACTCGGCGAACGGAGATCCTGTGATCCGGACAGAATTCCCCTTTTCATCCATATAGGACCCTTCAATGCACACTTCATCTATCTTTCTGTCCAGCAGTATTTTCCCGAAGTCGGCAGCAAAATCGTACATCAGTCGCTCTCTGGAAGGAGCATTATATTCAGCCACCGCTTTCTTCCCTTCAGTCTTCAGTGATATCATAGATGAATGCAGTCTGCGGGCGTACCTGTCCGCCAGATACTGCGCCACCGGGATCTCGTTCTCGGGCGGTTCTGTCAGAGATACCCTGACCGTATCGCCGATACCTTCTGACAGGAGTGCCGATATGCCGGCGATGGACTTGATCCTGCCAGAGTCTCCGTTTCCCGCCTCCGTCACTCCGAGATGAAGCGGGAAGACAGTCCCGTATTCTTCCATTGCCCTGGCCAGCAGGCGATAGGCCTCGACCATAACAATTGTGTTACTTGCCTTGAGGGATACAACGACATTGTAGAAATCGTTCTCGACACACATTCTGATCCATTCCATTGCAGCTTCTTTCATAGCTGCAGGGGTGTTGCCGTACAGAGTGGTGATCCTCTCCCCGAGAGAGCCGTGGTTGAGTCCTATCCGGATGGCTGTCCCGTACTCTTTGCACACTGAGACAAGCCTGGCGAACTGCTCGCACGCTTTCTGATGGTCTCTGTGAAAGTTGCCGGGATTTATCCTGACCTTCTCCACAATCCTTGCAGCCTCGATAGCAGTCTCCGATGAAAAATGTATGTCGGCTACGAGGGGAGTGTCTATCCCTTCCTCCCTCAGACGTGTATGGATCTGCCTGAGCGGAGCGATATCGCATATGCCAGGCACTGTGAGCCTTATTATCTGCGCTCCCGCAGCGGACAGTCTCCTGCACTGTGCAAGAGTGGACTCAACATCAGACGTATGCGTGTTGCACATTGTCTGGACGACTATCGGGCTGCCTCCTCCGATGAGCACATTGCCGACCTTTACTGTTCTTGTATTCATTCCGTATACCTTTTCTCCAAATATATCTCCTTCGCCTCCTTTCTCAGCTGGTGGCTTGTCTTGCCTGTCCTCTTCGTGAGCTGGAAATGCACTCCGACCGAAAAGATGAAATTGGATACGGAAGCGAACCGGTAATAATATTCACTGTAATAGTTCGGTTCGTATATCGACCCGAAGCCATATTTGTACATAGCGGTGAAATGTATCTCGACAGGATCAAAAATGAATCCGAATCCGGCTCCTCCCTTGAGCCCGTAGTCGAATCTTCTGTCTGTCGAAAGGAAAGAGCCGGCGACAGACGGAGCGACAGATGGCCCCATTCTCTGAATATTGAGTCTGTAGCTGCCATAGAATCCTATATTGGCCATCAGCTTCATTTTCCAGAAATCAAAATGAAAATGCGCCATTACGGGAACTTCCACCACATCCATCAAGACTTCCTGTGCCCCTTCGACATTATATTCCTCTTCCAGCCTGTAACCTTCTCTTGCATAGAAAAGTCCTGCCTGTATACCGAAATACGGCATATAGCCGAACATTTTTCCGTAGCGGGTCCACATTACACCGAAATTGACGGGGACGAACTGCATCTTCTGCTCCATTCTCGGATTCCAGCTCATCTGGTTCAGCGCCATCCCGTACTGGACGCCGACAAGGGTATAGTCGTTGATCACATTTTTTTTGCGCACGTCCACCGAATCAAGATATTCATTTGAAAACTTGAGCGAGTCTCCGGATATCTCTATCTCGGCTATCTTCAGTGTATCCTGCGCATATATGGAAACCGCACAGAGCATAAATACGGCTGCCGCACAGATATTTCTCATTCCTTTGTATCTCATTTGAACAGTTCTCCTAAATCAATGTTCTGCTGCAGCTCTGTCATTTCAGGTATGTCGATCAGGAAAGTCCCGTCATCGAGCCGGTAGAACTTGACTTTCTCCGGCTGCTTCCTTTCCAGTATGTTTCCGGTATCCACAAGGCCGTTCCTGTTCAGATCCTCGGTGATCCTTATGCAGTATTTTCCGGCAGTGATATACGGGAACAGGAGCGTACAGTCGTTTTCTATTATAAATGACCTCACTACCTTGTCCCTTTTTTCGGTAAGCAGATCCACGATATACTTGTTCTTAACATTAGAAAGCACCAGTGACAGAGAACTGAGCTTGTCATCGTTAGGCAGCATTACCTTGACTTCAGAGCTGTCATTGTAGAACCCGTTGATATCCATAAATTTCCTGGCAGGGACCTTGAGAAAATATTCATATCCCGGCATCAGTTTCTCTACCGGGCGGACTACATATTTCCTCAGGTTCAGGCTGTCCTGTTCCACAGTATACTTTCCTGTGGACTCCTGCTGACGCGGGTTCAGATACCTGAATTCCAGCGAATCGAATGCTGACTCCACCAGAGGGTATTTGAACTCTATGAGGAAACCGTACTGTTCGACGGTCTCCGGTTCTGCAGTGATGGTGAAGACGGTGGTCGTATCCTCCTTCTTTATGTCACGCCTGGCACTCTTGGCGGCAGCTGTCTTGCGCGGCTTGGTAAGTTTCACTTCTTCAATGAAAGGCGATAGCTGTCCGAGCGTATCAGTCTTCATATACGATACATTCAGGAAAAGCGTGTCCGGCTGCTCCGAAGGGTCGTTCACCCAGATCTCGAGACTGTCCCTCTCCAGATTGAACTGCGTTATGAGTCTGTCTGAAGGTACATCGCGTATCCATATCGAGTCCACTTCCGCATACGGAGCCATAAAGGTGATATAAGCCGTCCTTTCCCCTATACGTTCACTGTTGACAATCATCTGCTTCGATGGTGTCTCCTTGAAGAGGTTCATCTCATATTCGCTCTTTCTGGCCAGACAGGCCAGCGTATCGGTCATCAGATACTTGATGACTTCAGGAAGCGAGTCATCGACTACGGTGACAGGCCTGACCAGAGAATCTATGAATGCTACCCTGTCATTGTCCGGATCATATATATTGTTGGGACTTTCCTCCAGTATGGCGTACATCCTGTACAGGGTGTCCTCGATGTTTCTGACACAGAAGAATCCCCAGTCATCTGTCTTGGCGGCGGCATCCGGACGTTTCAGGAAGACAGCAGAATCCGAAGGCACCGTCAGGGTGTCGTTCACGACAGTCGAGTCTCCCTGGTATTTGTACAGCATCACCGTCGCTCCCTTGACTGGCATCAGGGTGTTGCAGTCGTATACACTTCCTGTCAGCATCATCGAATCCAGCACCGCCCCTGTCGAGAATGCCAGGGTCAGTCCGGGAAACATATTGCCTTCGTTGTTGTCGGCTATCGCATTGGTCAGGTCAAGTGTATATGTCCTGTTCGAATCGAGGTCCTCATCGAACGAAATGACTACGCTCTTGCCTTTGATCTTGTACAGAGGAGCCTTCGCCTGAGGCGGGGAGAGTAAAATGTTCTGCCTCTCCTTCACCACCACATATTCATCGAATGTGAACGAAAGCTGTGTCTTGTGGACAGGAACCATCGTCGCCCCGTCGGGCGGATACAGTTTGACAATTACAGGAGGGATAGTGTCTTTAGGCCCTCCGCTCGGCGGTGTTGTAGTGTTCGCACAGGAATGCGAGAACATTACCGATGCAAGCACTGCCCCTACAGGAACAGCGGGGAAATATCTTGAAAGTATTTTCTTAATTATGCCCATAGATTATATGTCGCTTCTCACTACGCTCTGAATGCCTTCTATCTTGGAGAGCTTTTTCGTCAGTTTGTCCAGGTCTTTCTTGTCGTGCACATACAGGTCAATCACTCCATCGAAGACACCGCCTTCTGTGGCAATGTCGATCCTGCGGATGTTGACGCTCATGACGAATGATATGTAGCGGGTTATTTCATTGATTATGCCGATCCGGTCCAGCCCCTTGAGAGACAGCCTGACAAGGAATGAGGTCTGCGCCGCCCCTTCCCAGTCCGGAACCACAATCCTGTCTCCGTGCTTCGCCGCTTCGTTATTCGCCACAGGACAGCTTTTCTTGTGGACTGTGACTGTCCCATCCGGGCCGAGGAATCCGACCACGCTGTCGCCGGGGATCGGACTGCAGCATGACGCCGTGATATATCTGTGTCCATCCGCTCCGGTGCCTCCTGCTGCGAGATCATCTTTACGTGCCTTTGGCCTGAAAAGCGAAAGCCACTGTTTCGATTTCGATGAGGAGGATTTGAGTATACTGTCCAGATCATTGAGCTTCAGCACACCGATGCCGATCCTGAAATATAGTTCATCGACATCATCCTCCGGCAGTCCGTATCTGTCAAGCAGCTGCCTGAGTGTCTTGTCTGAAACCTTGTAGCCAAGTGCGGATATCTGTTCCTCGAGCATCTTCCTTCCTGACCTGATGCTGTCGTTCCGCTTGCTCTTGAGGTAGTCCATCACGATGCTCCTGGCCTTGCGTGTCTGCAGGAACTGGAGCCATTCCTGTTTCGGAGATTCCGTCTCGGCGGTGATGATCTCCACCTGATCCCCGCCCTTGAGTACGTATGACAGCGGCACGAGCTTCATATTGACTTTCGCCGCAATGGCGGTGTTGCCGATATGGCTGTGGATGCTGTATGCGAAATCCAGGGCCGTCGCCCCTTTCTGAATGCGTTTCTGATCCCCTTTCGGGGTGAAGACGAAGATATCCGAAGTGTTCAGGTCGTTGTGGATGATATCCAGGAGTTCGAGTGCGTTCACATCAGGATTGACCAGGATTTCCTTGACCTTGGATATCCATTTGTCCATCTCGCTCTCGTTCTCTCCTACGAAGCCATCTTTCTTGTAGGCCCAGTGGGCCGCTATGCCTTTCTCCGCAATGTCATCCATCCTCCGTGTACGAATCTGCACCTCGATCCAGATGCCTGAGTGGCTCATAAGCGTACAGTGCAGAGCCTCGTATCCGTTGTCTTTCGGGTGCTTGACCCAGTCCCTGACCCTGTCGGGCTTGTATCTGTATATGTCCGTTATTATGGAGAATACGTGGTAGCACTGGTCCCTTTCTGTCTCTGTGGCCCCCGGATCCGGAGTGAAGATGATCCTGACTGCATAAAGGTCATAGACCTGGTCGAATGTGATGCCCTTGGTGACCATCTTGTGCCAGATCGAGTATGCGGTCTTGACCCTCTTGCGTATCTCGAAATTGAACCCGGCGTTCTTCAGTGCGGTGGAGATGGGAGCTATGAAATCATCGATCTCCTTCTCCTTGTCCGTCATGTTCCTGTTGATCTTGGCGGTGATATCGTTGAACGCCTCGGGCTCCTTGTATCTGAGCCAGATGTTCTCCATCTCCGACTTTACTTCATACAGACCGAGCCTGTGGGCCAGAGGAATGAATATGAACATTGTCTCGCTCAATATCTTGTCCCTCTTGTACTCCGGCATGAACTCTATCGTCCGGCAGTTGTGCAGACGGTCGGCGAGCTTTATCAGCACGACCCTGACATCATCATTCAGCGTCAGGAGAATCCTCTTGAAGTTTTCCGCCTGGATGCTTCTGTTCCCTGCCTTGGCATCATTGTCAAGCACTACCTTTATCTTGGTGAGGCCATCCACCAGCAGGGCGATGCGGTCTCCGAAAAGGTTCCTTATGTCATCTACAGTATAGTCTGTATCCTCCACGACATCGTGCAGAAGCGCAGCCGCTATCGACTTGTAGCCGAGACCGATGTTCGTCACTACAATCTTGGCGACAGCTATCGGGTGAAGTATGTATGGCTCACCGCTGCGGCGACGGACACCCTTATGTGCCTCATTGGCAAACTCAAAGGCTTTCTGGACCACTTCCATCTCGCTCTGGTTGGCACACCGCTTCACCGCCGATTCCTTCAGATCGGCGTAATCACGTGCTATGACTTCATAATCCTGTTGTGTGAATTCTGAGATACTCATTGTCATTCAAGGTTATAGTTGTTGACATTCTGGAATGCGTATGAAAGTTCTGCTCCGAAGAGTATGATGAACCATCCGAAATTCATCCAGAACATAAACAGAGGGATAGCCGCGACGGCACCGTATACCATATTGAGCCTTGTCACGAAAAGCTGGGTCTCGAGATAGAGATACTGCAGCAGGGTGAACACTATGGCGGAAATGGCCGCGGCCCTGAACGCGTGGCTGTATTTTACCTTATAGTTGGGTATGAACTTGTACATTGCGGAAAAGGTGAGGGTGGCTATGACATAGAATATCAGCCATGCGAAGACGGATGACAGGGTGTCGAAATATGCCACCCCGAGACCTATGTTCTTGAATGCGTTGGTATATACGAGCGACCCCGAGAAGAAGAGCATCACGACAAACGGGGCAATGAACAGTATAAGCAGGTAGAACCCGAATCTCTTGAAGAAGTTCCTTGACTTGCGTACTCTCCATACATTGTTGAACACCCTCTCGACGCATATCATCATCCAGATTATGAGCCATACGAACACAAGGGCGCTTACAAGCCCCATCGCGCTGCTCTGGGATGCCTCTATGATATTGTTGGCGTAGGTCAGGAGCATGTCGATAATTTCCTGATGTCCGTCAAAATTGGCGTAGAGAAGTTCCCTCAGCTTGTCCGACAGCCCGAATCCATCGGTCACGGCAAAGGCCACGGCCACAAACGGGACGACCGCCATTGTGCCGAAGAAACTGAGGGCGACAGCCTGGAACCCTATCTTCTCGGCAGAGAATGTCTTGATGGTTATGATCAGTACTTTCAGATATTTGACTGCCTTTGCCTTGACCCTGGACAGCTCCTCCAAGTTGAGCCTCCAGATATCATTGGCGAAAAACTGCCTCACGTTCTCTCTGTAGTGTCTGAACCTGTTCATCCCCTCCTCCTCTAGAACAATGTCAGCTGTCCTTCCTGCCGGACGGACCCTCTCTCAACGGAATCCCCGCTGCCGGTATCGCTTCCCCCGACAGTACATACTTCATCTGAACCTGGCCGGATCATATGCATAAGGTCTTCCTCGCCGATGACCGGAATGCCAAGCTGCTCCGCCTTCTTCATCTTCTCGGGGCCCGGCTTGCTGCCGGCAAGCAGATACGATGTCTTTCCGCTTATGGAACCGCTGTTCCGGCCTCCGTTCCTTTCAATGATGGACTTCATCTCATCCCTGGAGATGCTGAAATTTCCGCTTATGACTATGATCTTGCCTGCCAGGGCGGAAGATTCGGCGGAGACTTCATCCATAGTGAACCTGAGTCCGGCTGCCTTGAGCCTTTCTATCTCCTGCAGATGCGCAGGATCGGCAAAATATGTGATGATGCTGTCTGCAATTACTTCCCCGATGTCATCTGTGGCAAGAAGTTCCTCCCTGGTGGCGGAGATAATCGCATCGATATTCCTGAAATGCCTGGCGAGAGACTTTGCCGTAGTCTCGCCGACATATCTGATGCCTATGGCGAACAGTACGTTTCCGAAACCGGCTGATTTCGATGCCGCCAGACTTTTGAGAAAGCGTTCCGCAGAACGTTCTTTCCATCCGTCCAGCCTCAGCAGGTCTTCCTTGGTCAGGCTGTAGAAATCAGCGGGTGTCTTCACCAGCCCGAGCCGGAACAGCTGCTCTACAGTGGCGTCACCTGCAATGACATTCATCGCCTTGCGGCTGATGAAGTGCACAAGCTTGCCCATTATCTGGGTCGGACAGCCATCGGTGTTGGGACAGAAGAACTTCGCTTCACCATCATCCCTTACCAGGGGAGTGCCGCAGTCAGGACACTCTGTCGGGAACGCAGGGATCTCTGTATCCGGTCCACGTCTTGACAGTTCCACTCCTGTTATCTTCGGGATGATCTCGCCGCCTTTCTCCACATAGACATAGTCTCCGACCCTTATATCGAGCAGACGCATCTGGTCGAGGTTATGGAGAGTGGCCCTCTTGACGGTTGTGCCGGACAGCGGTACCGGATCCAGGTTCGCGACAGGAGTGACCGCCCCTGTCCTGCCTACCTGGTAGTCTATGGAACGGACCATCGTGAGAGCCTGTTCCGCCTTGAACTTGTATGCGACTGCCCAGCGCGGGAATTTGGCTGTATAGCCGAGCTGCCTCTGGAGTGCCAGTTCATTGACCTTGATGACTATCCCATCCGTTGCAAAAGGCAGGAATTTCCTGTGCACATCCCAGTAGTCTATATATTCCTTTATCTCTCCGATCCCGCGGCATATCTTCCGCTTGTCCGATACGGGAAGTCCCCATTCTGCTGCTGCCGCAAGCGCCTGGTCATGCGTCTCGAAAGGCAGGTCATCCCCGACCATATGGTAAAGGGTGCATTCCAGCCCCCTGTGTCCCACTTCGGCAGGATTTATCAGCTTGAGCGATCCGGATGCAGCGTTCCTCGGGTTTGCGAACGGCGGATCCTCATCCCTCTCGCGTTCCGCATTGAGCCTGTCAAAAGCCTTGTACGGCATATAGATCTCCCCTCTGATCTCGAATTCGTCAAGCCAGCCGCTTCCTGTCAGCTTCCGGGGAATATTCCCGATATGACGCACATTCTCTGTCACATCGTCCCCGATGGTCCCGTCGCCCCTTGTCAGGGCCCGGAAGAGGACACCTCCTATATATGTAAGGCATATGGCCGTGCCATCGAACTTCAGCTCCGCCGACAAAGTAAAGCTGTCATTCCCGATGCTTTTTGACGCCCTGTCCGCAAACGCTTCCACCTCGCTGATGTCATATGTGTTGCCGAGCGAGAGCATAGGATATCTGTGAGGGTACTGAGCGAATTCATTCTGTCTTGAGGGAACGGTATCAAGATCGCTTCCCACCTTCCGGGTAGGGGAGTCGGGAGTGACCAGGTCGGGATACTGCTTCTCAAGGGAGATCAGCTCGTTCATCAGCATATCGAAGTCATAGTCGCTGATGACCGGGCTGTTCTCGACATAGTATCTGCGGTTGTTCTCGTTGATTGTCCTCCGCAGTTCATCGATCCGTATTTCGGCCTGTATTCTGTCCATTGTGTGTCATCTGCCGTTATTTGTTTTGCGGCAGACAAAATAACTTACAAAATTAACGAAATTTTCGTTGAAATTCGATGAAAAATGGATAATTTTGCAACGCGGAATCGGGGACTACCGATGTCGACGCATTATGACCAGGACATTTTTTATAAAAATCAATACTGTATGAAAGACGCAATTATTATTCTCTGCGGAGGCGGTCCGGCTCCGGGAATGAACTCAGTCTCAATGAGTGTGGCCAAGACTTTTCTTTCAAAAGGATATCGCGTGATCGGTCTTCACGGAGGATACTCCGGACTGTTCAGCAGGAACGCCCGCACCGAAGACATCGATTTCTTCAAGGCTGACCGTTATTTCAACAGGGGAGGCTCCTACCTCGAAATGAGCCGTTTCAAACCGACAGACAAGGATTTCGAGGAGAATTTCAATCTCGACCTGTTCAAGGAGAACAACATCAAGCTTCTGGTGACAATCGGAGGGGATGACACGGCTTCCACTGCCAACAGGATCTCGAAGTTCCTCGCCGCAAAGAACTATCCTATCGCCAATATCCACTGCCCAAAGACAATAGACAACGACCTTCCTCTTCCGAACAACACTCCGACATTCGGATACAATTCGGCAAAGAACGAGGGGGCGCATCTTGCAAGGACTATCTATGAAGATGCCCGCACATCCGGCAACTGGCTGGTCATCTCGGCAATGGGACGCACATGCGGAAGTCTCGCGCTGGGTATCGGCGAGGCAACCCACTGTCCGATGACCATCATCCCTGAAATGTTCAACAGGACGGGAATGACACTTGACAAGATCATCAGACTCTCCATATCCGCCATCCTCAAAAGGAAGATCATGGGAGTGAACTATGGCACCATCGTGGCGGCCGAAGGCCTTTTCCACAATGACGAGGTGGCGAAAGAGGCTGCTGATGCAGGAATACATTTCACTTATGATGAGCACGGCCACCCGGAACTCGGCAAGGTCTCGAAGGCTGTCCTTTTCAATGATCTGCTCGAGAAGGAACTCAAGAATCTCGGAATGAAGGTGAAGACCCGTCCTGTCGAGATCGGATATGATGTTCGCTGCCAGGATCCTGTGGCATACGATCTTACATACTGCACTGAGCTTGCGATGGGAGTCTACCAGCTCTTCAGCGAAGGCAAGACAGGATGTATGGTGTACGTGGATGCCTACGGCAATGTGTCTCCTCTGTACCTGGCTGATCTTCAGGATCCTGAGACTGGGAAGATCCCTCCTCGCGTCGTTGACATCAATGCCGGTACAGCGCAGAACTACTACAACTACATCGCGCACTATATCACTCCGGCCGACTACGAGGCGGCAAAGGCTTTCGTTCCCGATCCGGAGAAATACGACTTCCGCAAGATTCTCGAGTGGTAGGGTCACGATGTCGTAGCAAATCATATATCTGATAGATAAACAAGTGAAGAAGAGTTGTTTCGGCAGCTCTTCTTTTTTTTGTTTGTATGACGATAGTTATCATTAACTATCAATGTTTTCACTGTTTTTGTACCGTATTTGTACCAAAAGTGAATTCAGAGAGCAAACTCGTAGGACGGAGTGTAGGGAAATGTGAAGTAATATAGAAGGTTTGAAACATTCTGAAACATTCTGAAACACGATGAAACACTTTTCCAGTCTGAAGCAGTATCCTCTTCTCTTCTTCTGTAAATGCAGGCATTATTGATGTATTGTAAAGTAAAATCAAATGTTTGTGAAAACTCATCAAAAAGTTATCTTTGTGAGGATTCATCTGAGAATCATCGCAAGTGTTAATAAAAACAGAGGTAAAGTTAATAGAAAATGATGTTTTTTCAAAATATTGACTTGCCTTAATAAGCATCGAAGTGATGGAGAACAAAAAAGCAAGGAATGTCCGCAGCGGTTCCTATCCGCTGAAGAATCTGAAGTTTCTGTATGATTTTGCGGTAGAAATGAATCTGACCGTCGGTGATCTGGCTGCCAGGATGGGGCTTTCGAGGCAGTCTGTGTACTACTGGTTCAAGAAGGATGACGTGAAGATATCCAACATCTACAGGCTGTTTGATCTGCTCGGTTACGAGATCCGGTTCAGCCTTACAGATATGAATGAAGAGACAAACCCTAATGTGAAGGTGACATCAAAGCTGTATTCTCCGGAAACGCCTAAGAATCTGGATTTCCTTACCATAGCTCTCAATCAGTACCGCATCAACAAGACCGACCTTTGCCGTGACCTGAATCTTGGAGCGACTACGATATATTCATGGCAGGTTCATGATGACTGCTTCATATCATATATTTTCAGGATTGCTGAGCTGAGGGGATTGAGGCTAAATATTGACATAAATCCATATAATGATTGTATAAATAAATTAGTTTATTGAAGGTCCGGGAAATACCTGAGAACCTAGAGATTATTTTGCTGTTCGATCAAAACCACTATATTTGCTAAATGCTTGACTAATGGTAGGATAATATTTTTTTGTTTACGCTTATGAAAAAATTGCTAATCCTGACAATCCTTGCAGCAGCGGTATCCTGCAAAGCGAAGAATGAAAATATTTCTTATGTTGACCATATCAGTCAGATTGACAGCATTGTATATGCCAACA